>JAFRUW010000177.1 GCA_017438675.1 Oscillospiraceae bacterium
CCACTAAAAAGCTGGCGCTGGACCTTTCCCCCGTCTACGATCTGATTGCCAACGTTGTGGGCGGCCCGGAACAAGCCGTTACCGTATCCCAAGGCAAACCTTTGACCATTGACAAGCCCATCGACTTGACAATCGACCTGCCCGAAGACTTTGTAGACCCGGATCGTGACTTTGTCTATGTCGCCCAGACAGTCGACGGCAAAACCCGCATCTATCGCGGGGAGCTCGGTGAAACTGTGGATGGCGTGCGCAAATTGTCCCTGCGCACAATAGGCCTGTCTCCCATCGAGATCACCACCGAGGATAACATGGTCGCGAAGATTACGGAGGACATGGACGGCGTAAACGTGAATCTGTACTATCCCACCCTGGCGGAAGCCGTGGAGGAAGTGAAGAACGAAGGCGTCATCACCCTGGTGAAGCCTGTGACGGAGAGCATTAACTCCATCAAGGATAAGGTCTTTACCGTGGAACTGGATCCCATTGTGAACGAGGAAGAAGTGCATCTGACGGTGGACGGCAAAGAAGCGTCCTTCACGGACCGCAGCTTGACCATCCCCGTAAACTGATAGGATGATCCGGCGGGCTGAGGCGTTCCCTGCCGGCGGACGGCAAAACGCCTCAGCCCGGCCTCGCGTTATCTATTCGCAATTTTTCAATCGAGCCGCGATATGGCGGCCTTGCGGAGCTGTCTTCTGGTTCATCCGGGTTAGTGCATCGCAGGATGATCACAGGCAAGTCACATGAACTCACTTTTTCCGATACGGAGCAGATTGCCCGGTTGGAAGGGTGAGGGACAGAGAAAGCGGATTCCGGTATGAATGAATGCCGGAGGGCGAAGCTATGCCTAAAAGTTGGATAAATGAGGAATCAAACGATGTTTAACAAGAAGAAAACCGAACCGGTACCCGAACAGCCCAAGGAAAAACCGACGCCCGCATTCCTTCGGGAGGACTATCCCTATAAGGCGATCGGGGACGCGCTGAGCGTGGACGACGTGCGGGACGGCGCTGTGTACGAGATCAAATGCCATGCGTGTGAAATGAGTATCAGAAGCCAGGGGCAGAACATCAGGAGCACGTGGGAAAGGCTGAAAGCGTCCGGCTGCATTGGGTGCGGGAATAAGGATTTGAAGATTTATCAGGTGGATATGGCGAAAGCCGCTGATGCCGCAACATAAACGATCTATTCAGCCTCAGCGCCGCTGATCATTACTGTGCATTACGCATGAGTTATACAAGCGAAAGTTTCTTTTGAAGGGAATCGTCCGAATGAACATATCATTCTCTCCCCCGGATATTTCAGAGCTTGAAATCAATGAGGTCATTTCCGCGCTTCGTTCTGGCTGGATCACCACTGGCCCTAAAACAAAACTCTTTGAAAAGAAAATCGCGGAATATTGTGGGACGAGCAAAGCTGTATGCCTCAATTCAGCGACGGCTGCCCTGGAAATGACCCTTCGGCTTTTGGGCGTCGGCCCCGGTGACGAGGTCATTACCTCCGCCTATACGTACACCGCATCCGCCTCCGTTATCGATCATGTGGGCGCAAAGATCGTTTTAGTCGATGTTCCCGCCGGCTCCTTTCATATCGACTATGAGAAGGTCGCAGACGCCATCACGGAGCGCACGAAAGTGATCATCCCCGTGGACATTGGCGGTGTGATGTGCGATTATGATCTGCTCTTCAAGGCGGCTGAGAAGAAAAAACATCTTTTTCATCCGGGGGAGAATAAGTATTTACGCGCCTTCGATCGTCCAGTCATTCTGGCCGACGCCGCCCATTCTTTCGGCGCTGTATACCACGGAAAGAAAAGCGGAGCAGCGGCGGATATTACGTGCTTTTCCTTCATTGTCAACAAGTTTTGTACTGTGGAAACGCACAAAAATCAGCCCTGCTTAGCGGCCTAACGGAAGGTAAAACTGTGCAGAATAAACAAAAGCCAGAATTACATCCGCCCGGCTATCATCTTCAGACAGGTTTTTTGAGGCTTCGGAAGGTCGATCATGTCGTATCTGGTGATGGCGCATTTGGTTTACCAGATTCAACAATGGTGAGAAACTTATTGACAAAGAATACAACTTCGTTTGAATCCGATGCCGTTCAGACAGTTTGTAACCGGGTTGTGACTGATCCTTCAAAAAGGCCTGAAAAAGGCCCTCGGTTACAAAACAGACAGACGGTTTGTGCGGTGAGAAATATATTGCCGTGCTGGTATTAGTTCTTCAAAGGTGGTTAGAAACTTATTGCCATGAGGGTACTGGTTCTTCAAACATGGTGAGAAACTTATCGCCGTGAGGGTATTGGCTCTTCAAGAGTGGTGAGGGACTTATTGGCATGAAGGTACAGGTTCTTCAAAGGTAGTGAGAAATTTATTGTCTTAGCGGTGCTGGTTCTTCAAGGCATAGTGAAAACCTTATTGCCTTAACGGTAAAGGTTCTCAAAGCCAGAGCGAAGAACTTATTGCCGTACCAGTAATAGTCCTCTAATGTTTACTGTTTAAAAATGCAACAAACGCCTAGCTGCAAACACCAAAATAATTGTGGTATTATTGACAAGATATCCTGGGGGGGGGTAGAATATACTAGTATGATCCTGTAACGA
>JAFRUW010000178.1 GCA_017438675.1 Oscillospiraceae bacterium
AACTGCAGAAGATGGGCGTTTCCACCATCGCCATCAAGGACATGGCCGGCGTTATGGGCCCCAAGGAGGCCTATGATCTGGTCAGCGCCATCAAGGACGCTGTGGATCTTCCCGTTGTTGTCCACACCCACTGCACACCGGGCCTTGCGTTCATGACTTACCTCAAGGCTGTTGAAGCCGGCGCCGATGTTATCGACACCGCAATATCCCCCATGTCCGGCGGCTCCTCCCAGCCTGCCACCGAGACTCTGGCCTACGCTCTCAAGCAGCTGGGCTTCAAGGTCGATGTTGACATGGATAAGCTGAAGGAAATGGCTGACTTCTTCAAGCCCATCAGAAACGGATACCTTGAAGACGGCACACTGAATCCCATTTCCATGGCAACTGATACAAACTGCCTGGTATATCAGATCCCCGGCGGCATGCTCTCCAACCTCATCAGCCAGCTCAAGATGATGAACGCTCTCGACAGACTTGACGAGGCTCTTCTTGAGACACCGAGAGTAAGAGAAGACATGGGTTATCCTCCTCTCGTAACTCCCACCAGCCAGATGGTCGGCGTTCAGGCCGTTCAGAATGTTCTGGCAGGCGAGCGCTATAAGAACGTGGGCGCTGAGATAAAGGCTTACTGCCGCGGCGAATACGGCAGGACTCCCGCTCCCATCAATCCCGAAATCAAGGCAAAGATCCTGGGCGACACTCCCGAGGTAAAGGGCCGCTATGCAGATACACTTGAACCCGCTTTCGAGAAGACAAAGAAGGAACTGGGTGACGTTGCAAGAAGCGATGAGGACGTTCTTTCCTACATTGCCTTCCCCCAGGTTGCTCAGAAGTACTTCGACTGGCGCAAGGCTCAGGATGAAAAGGTTGTAAAGTACACCATCGAGCCCATTAAGTAGGAGGAAAACAAATGGAAAACATCAGTATTGGCACCGCTGCCGGTCTTTCCCTCCTGGGATTCCTTATTGTGTTTATTGTCCTTGTCCTTCTTATGACCATCATTTATGTCATGGGTCTTATTATCAAGGCAGTCAACACAAAGAAGTCCGGCGGAGCGGAAATTCCCGCTGCTGCAGCTGCTGCGGCTCCCGCAGCTCCCCCCGTGCCCGCAAAGGGCTCCTGCGGCAACCTGACTCTCGTCAAGGTTTCCGACCGCGACGCGGCCATGATCATGGCCATCACCGCCGACCAGCTTAATACCCCCCTTAACGAACTGAGATTTATTTCCATCAAGGAGGCTGAATAAAATGAAGTATAAGGTAACATTAAACGGCAAGGTTTACGAAGTAGAAGTAGAAAAGGGCAACGCCATCCTCACCGACGAGTATGAGGCTGCGGCTCCCGCGGCGGCACCCATTGTCCCCGCACCCGGCCCCGTGGTTCCTCTTGCAGCTCCCGCAGCAGCTCCCGCAGCAGCTCCTGCTGCAGCTCCCGCCGCCGCTCCCGTGGCTGTCGGCGCAGGCGACGCCGTAAAGGCTCCTCTGCCCGGCAACATCTTCGCCATCAAGGTCAGCGCAGGCCAGGCTGTCAAGAAGGGCGACGTCCTTGTCATCATCGAGGCCATGAAGATGGAAAACGAAGTTCTTTCTCCCCGTGACGGTACCGTCAGCCAGGTCGTCGTAACAAACGGCGCTTCTGTTGACACAGGCGCTCCTCTGGTCGTTCTGGCATAAGGAGGAACACCTATGAACATGATTATCGACACCTTTAAGGGCGTATGGGAATCATCGGGCTTCATGTCATGTACATGGCAGCAGCTCGTAATGATTGCAGTTGCCTGCGTCCTTCTTTATCTCGGCATTGTCAGGAAGTTTGAGCCCCTGCTTCTCGTAGGCATCGCTTTCGGCATGCTCCTCACAAACCTTCCCATCACCGGCATCTACCACCCAGAGTTCTGGGGCCTTGAGATCAGTTACAGCGACGTGCTTCATCACGGCGGCTTCCTGGATCTCCTTTACATAGGCGTCAAGACCGGCATCTATCCGTCACTCATATTCCTGGGCGTCGGCGCGATGACGGACTTCGGTCCCATGATCGCAAATCCCAAGTCCCTGCTTCTGGGCGCTGCCGCTCAGCTGGGCGTTTACATGGCGTTTATGGGCGCTATCCTTCTGGGCTTCACCGGTCCCGAGGCGGCATCCATCGGCATCATCGGCGGCGCAGACGGCCCTACCGCCATCTTCCTTACAAAGACACTGGCTCCCCATCTTCTGGGCGCCATCGCCATTGCGGCATACTCCTACATGGCTCTTATCCCTCTGATCCAGCCCCCCTTCATGCGCCTTCTCACCACAAAGAAGGAGAGAGAGATCAAAATGGATCAGCTCCGCGTGGTCACAAAGACAGAGAAGATCATTTTCCCCATTGTTGTCACCATCGTGACAGTATTTATCCTGCCCTCCGTCGCTCCGCTGCTGGGCTGCCTTATGCTGGGCAACCTGTTCCGCGAGTGCGGCGTTGTTGACAGACTTTCAGACACCGCTCAGAACGCCCTGATGAATATCGTTACAATTTTCCTGGGTATCTCCGTCGGCGCAACAACAGTAGGCACAAACTTCCTTAAGCCCCAGACCCTCTTTATCGTACTTCTGGGACTCACCGCTTTCTGCTTCTCCACATGCGGCGGCCTGCTTCTCGGCAAGCTGATGTGCAAGCTCACAGGCGGCAAGATCAATCCCCTGATCGGCTCCGCAGGCGTCTCCGCCGTTCCCATGGCTGCCCGTGTATCCCAGGTGGAAGGCCAGAAGGCAAATCCCTCCAACTTCCTTCTTATGCACGCTATGGGCCCCAACGTGGCGGGCGTTATCGGCTCCGCCGTTGCGGCGGGCTTCCTGCTCAGCGTTTTCGGCTGATAAAAATCTAATACAACGACTGCCGATGCGGTAAACCCGTGTCGGCAGTTTTTGCTTGAAACTTGACAAAAGGCGGTGCAGTTTGTAATATTATACTGTATGCTATGTGATGCACCTTGCGTGGACGGTTTCCTGCCCACGGCTTTAAACAAAACGATAAGGAGATAAAGACATGACTTGTAAAAAATGCGGCGCGGAGCTTAAAGACGGCGCCCTCGTCTGCGAATCCTGCGGTGCGGCTGTGACCGGGGCGGAGCTGCCCGTTTCCGAAAAGCCCGCGGCAAACGCTGGAAAAGCAGACGGGAAACCCGAAAAAAACAAAAAAAGATCATATAAGCCGGCGATTATCGCCGCTGTCGCCGCGCTGGCTTTGCTTGCGGGCGGATTCTTCGGCATAAGAGCCCTTATGAACAGAACGTCCGGAGACAATTCCTATGTATACCTTTCCGGGGATTCCCTCAATATAATCTCCGATCCGGTGAAGGGTACAAGCTTTGAGTTTGACAAGCTGGGCAGCGGCACCAGCTACACCACTCCCGCCGTGCAGTTTTCCCCCGACGGGGAGTACATGTACTATCTTGCCGACTTCAACGATGAAACAAACTCCGGTACTTTGAAAATGGCCGAGTGGAAAAAGCTCAGCGACAGCGCCATGAGCAATTCCGGGCACATTACAAAGATCGACACCGACGTCCTTTCGGACTTTGAAGTGACGGACAGCGGCAGACTCATGTACTCTAAGAGCGACTACTCCCTGCACACGTACGACGGGGGCAAGTCAACAAAGATCGCGGACAATGTCTATGATTACTATCCGGACGACGGTGACAGGATCGTTTACACCAAGAGCACCGATTCCGGTTTAAGCATATACTGCGCAGATTTATCCGCCCCCGACAAGGCGGAACTCCTTGCCGACAGCGTTTCCTATATCTATTCCGCTGACGATCCGGACAATATCGTATACTCTGCAAACGACGATGGGACCGGCGAGACGATCCATGTGTCGGGCTTTAACGGCGAGGCCATGTCCCTGAAGATCGGTGAGGAAAACACACTTGTGGACGTTACGGACAAGGCTCTGTATTACATGAATGCCGACGACTCCGCTGTACTCTATGAGTTCATTAAGGATGTCGATTCCGAAAGGGATGAGAACATCAGACCGCCGATCAAAAGCGATTTCGCGGAACCAGGCTCCATGAGATACGTAAACATGACAAAAGACGACAAGATCACCGAGCATGAGCGGATATATATCACCATCACAAATCCCTCCAAATTCTTTGAGGGCGGCTTTGAGACTATGGAAAAGGCCGCGGAGCTGGACAACACCGACGGTTTTATTGTCCGGGAGTTTGTGGACAAATACAAGTCCCTTGAAAATGAGGACGGCTATATCCCATTCTCCGATGAGATCAGGGACGGCCTCGTTGCAATTTCCCAGGCAATGGGCACCGGCGCCCCCAAGGAGTGGCTGGAGATGTGCTTCTACAAAGAGCCTGTGGGCGAAGTCACCTATGACGAAGAGGCGTATAACGCTGCCCAGGAAGATTATTACAACGCGTCGACCAGGAACATTGTCCGCACCGACCTTATGAACGAGATCAACGCGGTGCCCCTGTACAAACTTATGCGCTATGATTTCGAGAAGAAGGAAAGCGAAGTCATGGTGGATGAGATCCTTTACGCCAGTGCTTTTTCCCACAGTCTGATGTACAAGACCAGGGACTCCGAGCTGGAGAGTGTGGATATAAACGAGCTTACGGCTTACTGGGATGCTTACAGCTATCTGACGCTGGACTATTCCGAGGAGAACATGCTGTTTTCATTCACGAACGATAAAGCGTACACCGTGGAAAAAGCTGCGGCTGCAGTTCTTGACTCCGAAGATCTGCGCGCAGATTTCGACCTCATCTTCTCCGGGGACGGACTGCTCCTCAATGCGGCGGGGGGCGTCTATAACGCCGAGATCAGCGATACCGAGATAACGGGCTTTGACCTTGTTGCTGACGACGGCTATGTGCTTGACGTTGACGGTGACGTCATATACTTCGGTTCGACCTACAACACCAGGGGCAGTCTCGAATTCATGAACCTGAACACCATGGTAAACGGTGAGATAAAGTGCCTCGCCAAAGACATCATGTCGGACACAGTAAACGTCTACGAGGATGGCGTTGTCATCGCCAATACTAATTATACCTCCGGCGTTGGCTATCAGCTTTCCGTCTTCGACAGGGACGGCAATGCAAAGATCGTTACCGACGCTGTTGACAGTTATCTGAGAGTTGATGAAAATACGATCCTCTGTATCACCGCGGGCGATCTGTACGTCTGCAGCGGATCGGAGAAGGTGAAAGTCGCCTCCGGGGTGGACAGCGTATGGAGCGGAAATTACATGAAGGTGAAGAAAAACATCTCCGGGTACAACGGTTACAATTACGGCGGGATGTAATTGCCGTAAATGAACAACCAAGGGCGCTTTTAAATTCGTCAGGATTCAAAACAGCGGGCGGGCCGGAAGACCCGCCCGCTTGCCGCGTTTGCGCGGCAGAAATCCCGGACTGCGCCGACTGTCGGCGGAGCAGTCCGCAAGGCGTGGTTTTGCAGCCGCTTTACGGTGAGCAGCAACAGCAGCCTGTATTAAAAAACAATTGTGCTTATACATATACTGTGATAATATATATTTGTTATCATGCGGGCAGACATCCCGCAAATAAAAACGAAAGGAAGAGAAACCAATGAAGAAGAAACTTTTGAGCCTCATGCTGGCGCTTGTCATGGTGCTGGGCATGGTGCCCCTGGGCGGTCTTGCGCTGGCGGCGGACGGCAGCCCCGTCTTCGCGGTGACCGCCCCTGCGAACAAGACCATCGAGGCGACGGCGGAGAAGCAGGAGATCGGCAAGCCGGCATACACGGTTGATTCGTCGATCAGTACGGTAGCCGTGGGTGTCAAGTATACAAAACTCACCTCCGGCGACAACAGCATCGGACTGGTTATGAGCGGTACAAGGACGGGTTTCGGTGATTCCGCATTCAATTCCGTCTCAGGTCTCGATGGCGGAGGCTTGCCGGTAATCTATGTAGCGGGCGAATCGGCAGACATTCAGGAAGAAAGAGAACTGACATTTTATGCACAGGCAAATTCTTCCGATCTGGCAAGCGCCGCGCCGGGAACATACACGGCGACCCTGACCTATATTTTCTGGATAACTCCGAATGACGGAGGAAGGCTCACAAGGGAGCAGACCCGGACCCTGACGCTTGTTATCCCGGAGCCTTACACGCTAACCGCCCCTGCGAACAAGACCATCGAGGCGACTGCGGAGAAGCAGGAGATCGGCAAGCCGGCATTCACGGCGGATTCGACTGTCAAAGATATTGCCGTGGGTGTTAAGTATACAATGCTCACCTCCGGCGACAAGAGCATCGGACTGACGATCAGCGGAAAGAATCAGTTAATTGGGGAAGAAGCTTTCGAACCCCGCAATGGGGAATCTGTAGAAGGCGGCATGCCGATAATCTATGTGGCGAGCGATTCGGCAGACGTTCAGGCAAAAAGAGAACTGACCATATATGCACAGGCAAATTCTGCAGATCTGGCGGATGCCGCGCCGGGTACATACACGGCGACCCTGACCTATGTTTTCTGGATAACTCCGAAAGAAGGAAAAAGTATCACAGAGGAGCGGACTCAGACCCTGACACTTGTTGTCCCGGAGCCCGCCGTCACGGAATACCCCCTGTGGGTGGGCGAAACTCAGGTCACAAGCGCCAACAAGGGCGACATTTTGGGTGATCAGTCGGCAAGCTTCGATCCCGAGACGAACACCCTGACGTTTACGGTGGAGCAGCCGGCCATCACCGGCCTGTATCAAACATTTAAGATCTACGCGTTTAACATGGATCTCCTGATCAACACGACGGGCAATCTTATACTCAACAAAAACAGCACAAATGGCAACGGCATCGCCGCATACAACCACGATGTTACGATAAACGGCAATGTGGATATTACGGCTCAAAAAAGCTGTATCACTGCAAAAAACATTACCGTTAAGGGCAACGTGACTGCAACGGGCGGCAGAGTTATTAATGCCGACCCTGGTTCGGTCACGATCGACGGCGACGCAAAGCTCACAAGCACGGATTACGGTATCTGGGCAAATACGGACATAACCGTAACGGGAAGCGTTGACGCCAGCGCGAAAACAGGAGCCGTTTATGCCTACGGAAATGTAACTATCGGCGGATCCCTCAATGCGGCGGACGCTGTCAATAATTCCAAGCTGACCAGCGTTTACGCAGGCGGCGACCTGTCCGTCGGCGGCGATGTGACGGTGAAAAACAAAGAGAACTACGACTACGGAATAGTCAGTATGACAGGTAAGATCACTGTGGGCTCCGGCCGCTGGGAGGCTGAGGGCTTCCGCGGCGCAATGTGGGCAAAGAAAGGCATTATCATCCCGCAAACCCACCTGATACACGTTCCGGAAAACGGATCGGTCGGCGAGGCGGATTTGAGCGGCGTCAACGGCTACTCCGTACTGAACAAGGACGGCGAAACCGCGAAGCGCGCAGTCATTGAGCGTGTTGTGGAATACCCCCTGTGGCTGGGCGAAACAAGGGTCA
>JAFRUW010000179.1 GCA_017438675.1 Oscillospiraceae bacterium
CGGGTGAGCACCTACCGGCAGTCAGGCTACAGTCTGGCTGCCGTTTGCAAATTTCAGGAGGTATTCATTATGAGTTATATCTGGCCCCTTGCCCTTGTAGTCATTTCCAACATTCTTTATAATGTGTGCGCCAAGTCCGTCCCCGAGAAGCTGGACCCCATGGCGTCCCTGACCGTGACCTACCTGGTGGGCGCGGCGGCGTCGTATATCCTCTACGTTGCCCTCCACGGGAACTGGAACGTTATTCGGGAGTACACGAAGCTGAACTGGACGCCCTTTGTCCTGGGCATAGTCATCGTGGGGCTTGAGGCGGGGTATATCTACGCCTTCAAGGCCGGATGGCAGGTGAGTACCCTGGCCATAGTGCAGGCGTCCTTCCTGGCAGTGGCCCTTCTGCTTGTGGGCTATTTCGCCTACAGCGAGGCCCTGACGGCAAACAAGATCATAGGCGTCGTCATCTGCCTCGTGGGACTGTATTTTATCAACAAGTAGAGACATGGCCCCGTGGCATGAACGGCCGGACAAATGAATAATTGAGAATGAATAATGACTAATGGCGGTATTTTTTAATTCGGTGAATTAAAAAATAGATTTGTAAAGCGGGCGGCCGATGACTGCCCCTACGGGTGCGGCGGGTATTTACATGCGTGTGCGTATAACCGCCATGCCCGTGTAGCGGCGGGCCTCTGCGCCCGCCAAATGAGCGCAAACCTTTAATAACAGAGCAGGAGCGTTCAGCGGAGGTTAGACGCAGGCACAATTAAGGTTCAGGGATGACGCACCAATGTATACGTACAACATTGTTTACCACTGGTAACAGTGCATTTTCCACCGGGGGGTTTCCAAAGGGGGAACGCCTTTGGTTTGCTTTGCATACTTTCTCAAACGAGAAAGTATGTGCCCCGCGGCATGAGCGGAGGAACAAATTGCAAATTGCAAATTGAAAATGGCAAATGGCGGCATTTTTTAATTCGGTGAATTAAAAAATGATCTGAAAAGGGCTGATGAGAGCATCAGCCCCTACACGGTTGGGTTAGAAACGTACCGATTTGTAGGGGTCGATGCCCTCATCGACCCATATTTCGGTTCCCCGCCCCTGCGGGCGCGTCTTTTGCCGGTATTGTCACACACACCGATCCCGGCGCGTATAATGGTAATGAACGACTGTGGAGACGGAGGCGGACAGATGAGACGATACAGGAGAATGCCGGGGGTGATCATCATGTCCATTGGGCTGATGATAGTGCTTTCGATGATTTTGCCCACCGCCTTCTGGTGGTTTTTGTTCGGGCTGGGACTTATTGCGGCGGGAATTTGTATAATGAGAAGTTAGCGAGGTGTGGAGATGAAGATCGTAGTTGTTAAGTCCCCCAGGGGAATTGCGGGAGTGCTGAGGCTGGTTTTTAAAATGAAGAAGTAATATTATCGCCTGTCCTTAAATATATATTAGCAGACAAACTTTAAGGAGAGGCGAGACAAGTCATGGAGCTTAAACTTACTAACAAATCCTTTGAATATATGGGCGCTGTCTTCCGCAGCGGCTTCACCCATGAGGTGACCGCCGAAGCCATCATACCCGATTCCCTCCCTGACGCCCAGCGGATAATCGGTACGGAGGCCATGGTTTACATCCGGAACAAGGAGCCGGAAAGCGGACGCCTGACCATCGGCGGCATGGCGGACATCAGCGTAATTTACGCCGACGATGAGGGACGGATAAGACGCAGCCAGATAAGCCGTCAGTTCGGCACCTCCGTGGACAACAGCAATATCGACTCCGACACAAAGGCCGTTGTGGAGATGAGGGTGGCGTCAGCCGACGCAAGGCTTCTGAATCCCAGGAAAATGCTGATCCGCTGCGACGTGCTCCTTGACGTGGAGTGCTATGAGCCGAGACGGGTGGATATGTATCTCCCGCCGGAGGAGGGTACGCACCCGGTTGAAATGCTCACGGAGGAGCGGGAGGTCATGCTTGTGACGGATATGGCGGAGCGGACATTTTCCGTGACGTCGGAATACGCATTCCCGGCCGGAAAGCCGCCGGTGGGGGAGGTGCTCTGCGCCTCCGTATCTCTGGAGACTGAGGAAACGGTACCGGCGGGCGGAAAGGCCATGCTCAGGGGGATCGCCAGAGCAAGGATCATATACCGTCCCGAGCGGGGCGGCATGCCGGAGACGGCGGAGTTTTCCCAGGAGTTTTCCCAGATCCTCGAGCCCGGCGGCGACGGCACGGAGTTCAGGACGTCGGTTGTTCCCACCGCCGCGTATTTCGGCACCGACTCCCTCTTTGACTCCGACGACAGGCGGGTGACCCTTGAGATAAGCGCTCTTGCCCAGTGCCTTGCCATGAGGAAGGAGAAGGTGGAATGTATCGCCGATGCCTACAGCTGCGTCTGCGGCGTTTCCTTCGAGACGGGAGAGACGGTCATCGATCCTGCAGGCGATGCAGACACCGCCAGCGCTTCCGTCCGGGAGGTCATCGAAATGTCCCGTCAGCCGGCGGAGATCCTGTCGGTCTCTGCAAAGCCCGGCGTGGTGTATATATCGGGCCGGGAGCTTAAAACCACGGTCACGGCGGACGTTATGTACATGTCCGAGGACGGGGTGCTCCTCTCGGTGTCGAAAAAGGTCCCCGCCTCCGGTGAGCTGTCCTTCGATCCCCGGGGTGACACATTCGCCTCGGCGCGGATCAGGGAAGACCCCCTTGCGGTCATCGTCCGGAACGGGGCGGAGGTCCGGATGAATGTGGAGTTTAACCTCCGCACAGCGGCGCCACTGACCATATCCGGGCTTACCGCCGTCAGCGCGGACACGGAAAGTCCCCGGGATCTCACCGGCAGACCGTCCCTTGTGCTGAAGCGGTTCGGCGACGGCGACACGCTGTGGAGCCTCGCAAAAAAGTACGGTTCCTTAAGGGCGCTTATCGCGGACGCCAACGGCCTTAACGACGGCGATGAGCCCCGGCCTGGCGCAATGCTCCTGATCCCGAAAAAACGGTAAATTTCAGCCGCCCGCATCGATGCGATGCGGGCGGCTTCGTATGTCTGTCACTGGTTGTTCTGGCTGCTGTTCTCGTTATTGTTGTTCCGGTTGTTGTTTTCGCTGCTGTTCTGGTTGTTGTTCTGGTTGTTCCTGTTGTTGTTCTGGTTGCTGTTCCTGTTGTTGTTCTGATTGTTCTTTGCCATTAGTAACACCTCCCTGGCTGATTGTATTATTGCCGGAAAACAATAAATAATACATTGCAAAGAATAAAAAATGTGATATTGTTAATGTATACGATAAAAACGAGGTGGAAGCATGGAAATATCAGAAGAGATCAGATCACGGCTTTTCGACCTTCGGGACGAAAAATACGGGGAGTTCCAGAAAAAGCTCATACCCAATATCCCACAGGAGACCGTCATCGGCGTCCGCACGCCGGAGCTTCGGAATCTGGCGAAGGAGCTGGCAAAAAGAGGGGACATTGACGAGTTCCTTGCTGAGCTGCCCCACGGATATTTCGATGAAAACCAGCTCCACGCCTTTATCGTGTCCCTTGAAAAGGACTTTATGAGAGCCGTCGCCCGGACGGAATCGTTCCTGCCCTATATTGACAACTGGGCCACCTGCGACCAGATGTCCCCCAAGGTGTTCAAAAAGCACCGGGCGGAGCTGCTGCCGTATATTAAGAACTGGATCGCGTCGGACAGGCCCTACACCGTCCGGTTCGGGATCGGTATGCTGATGGAGCACTATCTGGATGAGGACTTTTCCCCGGAATACCCGGAAATGGCGGCGGCGGTACGGTCACAGGAATATTATGTAAACATGATGACCGCGTGGTACTTTGCCACGGCGCTGGCAAAACAATACGATACAGCCGTCACGTACATCGAGGGGCAAAGGCTGGACAAATGGACCCACAACAAGGCCATTCAGAAGGCGGCGGAGAGCTATTGGGTGACGCCGGAGAGGAAGGCGTATTTAAAAAGCCTGAAAATTCGATAAAATAGCGTTTCACCCTTGCCACCGCAATGGAAATGTGGTAAAATTACTCCGTTAATTATGTGCTAAAACACTGAAAGGGATGAAATATACATGTCAGGACATTCTAAGTGGCATAATATTCAGAAAACAAAGGGCGCGGCCGACGCGAAGAGATCCCAGGTTTTCACCAAGATCGCAAGAGAAATGATCGTTGCGGTGAAAGAGGGCGGCAGCGGCGATCCCAGTATGAACTCCAAGCTGGCGACGGTCGTGGCAAAGGCGAAGGCTGCCAACATGCCCAACGACAACATCAAGCGCACCATCGAGAAGGCCCTTGGCAGCGGTCACGGCGACAATTACGAGAGCGTCACTTATGAGGGCTACGGTCCCCAGGGCGTCGCCGTTATCGTTGACGCCATGACAGACAACCGCAACCGCACCGCCTCCGAGGTTCGCCATCTGTTCGACAAGTACGGCGGAAACATGGGCGCCGCGGGCTGTGTATCCTGGTCATTTGACAAGAAGGGCGTTATCATCATCGACAACGAGGATGAGGATTACGATGAGGACACCGTTATGGAGGACGCGCTGGAGGCCGGCGCCGACGACTTTATCCCCGAAGAGGGCGTGTTCGAGATCTACACCTCTCCCGACACCTTCAACGAGGTCTGTGCCGCTCTGGAAGGGAAGTACAAGTTTGCTTCCGCCCAGATCGAGATGGTTCCCCAGAACTACGTAAAGCTCACCGATCCCGATCTCATCATGAAGTTTGAGAAGATGCTTGACCTCATGGAGGACAACGAGGATATCCAGAACGTCTGGCACAACAGAGATGAATAAAAAACATATCCCATCGGGTTTCCGATGGGATAGTTTTTTGCGCCGCGCCTAATGCCCCCTTGTGCAAAGGGGGCTGTCACCGAAGGTGACTGGGGGATTGTTATTTGTTCTCTGCGGTAATCCTGGGGTGACAATCCCTCCGTCACGGCTGCGCCGTGCCACCTCCCTTTACACAAGGGAGGCTGTTTGTGCCCATTTTCAAACTTCGTTCTTAATTTTTCATTTGTTCACCGCTCATGCCGCGGGGCACATACTTTCTCATTTGAGAAAGTACGCAAAGCAAACCAAAGGCGTTCCCCCTTTGGAAACCCCCCGGTGGAAAACACGGTTTCGTCCGGTTGTGGGATAGGTTGTACGTATACGCAGGTGCGTCATCCCTTAACCTTAACAGGTTGTACTTCTATCGTCCGCTGAACGCTCCTGCTCAGACACGGGAGAGCGGCTAAGCTAAAGAATACCACCGCAGTAAGCGGCTAAGCGAGTTAGACGCAGGCAGTATCAGATATGCTTTCTATCGTTTTCGCCGATGGTAATTCTGTGGCTGTGTATTGCGTTTAGGGAAGGGGTTCCAAGGGGAAGCGGCATATTAAGCCGCCCACTTTGGTCGCCTCTTTCCCCCATTTCTGGCGAAACAGAAATGGGGTGTCCCGCGGCATGAGCGAATGAAACTAATAATTATACTTTAAAGATATATTTATATGTGAAACATGGCAGGAGGGATCGATGCCCTCATCGACCCTTGTTTTGACTGCCGAACCGTCCGCAAATCCCTTGACCTCCGGCGGTGTATATGCTAAAATTCATATATAAAACTATAAAAAAGGAGTTGTTTTCTATGGCACCGAAAAACAGTTTCATGGATTCCTATAAGCTTTTCTGGGACAGTATACTGGATTTTGAAGGCAGAACGAGACGGTCGGATTTCTGGCAGCCGTTACTGATCAACGCGGTAATTGCGGCAGTGCTGCTGACGGTTTTCAGAGGCCGCACCGTCCAGTTCCTCATTGAACTGGTCCTGGGACTTGTAAGCCTCTCAAGCTGCATCCGCAGACTTCACGACATCGGCAAAAAGGGCACATGGATCCTGATCGGCCTTATCCCTCTGGCCGGCGCCATCATACTCATCGTATGGTACGCACAGGACAGCTACAGGGGCATAAACGAGTTCGGCCCCAGCCCGAAATACATCGACGCGATTTGATTTTGCTTGCGGCGGTGACTGCGGTCACCGCCGCAGTTTTGTGTCTTCCATTTTCTCCGAAAATCCGCTATAATGATTCCGTGAGGTGACGGAAATGGGCAAGAAAAACAACCGCAATACCAGAAGCAGGATCGTATCGGCGGCGTGGAAGCTGTTCTACGAGCAGGGGTACGAGGACACCACCATCGACGAGATCGTGGAGCGATCCGGCACGTCCAAAGGATCGTTTTACCACTATTTTCCGGGGAAGGACGCGCTTTTAGGCACCCTGTCCACCCTGTTCGACGAGAAATATGAGGAGCTGACCCCAAAGCTCGCCGACAGCATGACAAGCTTCCAAAAGCTGCTGTTCTTAAACCGGGAGCTGTTCTTCATGATCGAGAACACCGTGCCCCTTGATCTTCTTGCCGGGATGTACTCCTCTCAGCTTGTGACAAAGGGAGAGAAGCACCTGATGGACTACAACCGGGTCTATTACCGGCTGCTTCGCTCCATAACGGCGGAGGGGCAGGCAAAAGGGGAATTCCGCGCCGACATACCGGCCAATGAGATCGTCAGGGCCTATGCTCTGTGCGAACGGGCGCTCCTTTACGACTGGTGCCTTTGCGACGGGAATTACTCTCTGGTACAGTATTCCGCGCAGATTTTGTCGCTGTTTTTGAAGGGTTTTTTGAACTAAAAAATATACTATTAAAAATGTACCACAAATAATACAGAATACAGTCTAATTAAAATCCCCTTGTTCTAAAGGGGATTTTTTGTACTTTCCATCTGTTATTCACAAATTTGGTTTAAACCGTATTCTGTGTTGCAGTCTAATAATAATTATCGTATAATAGCTGACAGCGTTTTACCAAATATAATCAACGGAAAGGGAAGACAACAATGTTTATGGGTTCCAATATTGCCATCATGGTAACGATGGCGCTGTACCTTGCCATGATGATCGGCATAGGTATTTATTTCTCAAGACGCAACAAATCATCCGACGACTTCTATCTCGGCGGCAGAAAGCTGGGCACACTGGTCACCGCCATGAGCGCCGAAGCCTCCGACATGAGTTCCTGGCTCCTTATGGGTCTGCCGGGCGTCGCCCTCCTGTCCGGTACCGCCGAAGCGGGCTGGACGGCAATCGGCCTTGCTGTGGGCACATGGCTCAACTGGCTCATCGTATCAAACCGCATCCGCATTTACTCCGACAAGATAAACGCGGTCACCATCCCCGACTTCTTCTCAAAGAGATTCCACGACAACCAGAACATCCTGACCTGCATCTCCGCGATCGTCATCATCGTGTTCTTTATCCCCTACACAGCCTCCGGCTTCAACGCCTGCGGCTCCCTGTTTGCGGGCCTCTTCGGCGTCAACTATCAGACGGCAATGATCATTTCCGCCCTCGTTATCACCATATACACAGCTCTGGGCGGGTTCCTTGCCGCTTCCACAACTGACTTTATCCAGAGCATCGTAATGACCATCGCCCTCATCGTTGTCCTGGCCTTCGGCATCAACGCCGCAGGCGGCTGGTCCAACGTGGTGGCTAATGCCAAAGCCCTCCCCGGATACCTCAGCATGACCCAGAGCTACAATCCCGCCACCGGCGGCACAACACCTTACAACGCTCTGACAATCGCATCCACTATGGCATGGGGTCTCGGCTACTTCGGCATGCCCCACATCCTCCTCCGCTTCATGGCGATAAAGGATGTTAAGAAGCTGAAGACAAGCCGCCGCGTAGCTTCCATCTGGGTCGTCATCGCCATGGGCGTTGCGGTCCTCATCGGTATCATCGGCTACGCCATGACCCAGAACGGCACTCTCGAGACCATGACAGTCAGCACCGAGAGCCAGAGGATCATCGTCAGGATTGCTGACCTCATCAGCAAACACGGCATCCTCCCGGCAATCGTCGCCGGCATCATCCTGTCCGGTATTCTGGCAGCTACCATGTCCACCGCTGACTCCCAGCTCCTTGCGGCGGCCTCCAGCGTGTCCCAGAACCTCATTCAGGACACATTCCGCATCAAGGTTTCCAAGAAGACCAGCGTTATCATGGCGAGAGTTTCCGTTATCCTGATCGCCGTTATCGGCATGATCTGGGCGAGAAACGAAGGCAGCGTGTTCTCCATCGTTTCCTTTGCATGGGGCGGTTTCGGCGCGGCCTTCGGCCCCGTAATGCTCTGCGCCCTGTTCTGGAAGCGCACCAACAAGTGGGGCGCCCTGGCAGGTATGGTCGTGGGCGGCGCAATGGTGTTTATCTGGAAGTACGCTATCGCTCCTCTGGGCGGCATCCTTGCCATCTATGAGCTGCTTCCCGCCTTCATCTGCGGTCTTATCGCCGTCATCGTTGTAAGCCTCCTCACCAAGGCCCCCGAAAAGGCAATCGTGGACGAGTTCGAGGCAGTACAGAAGGAAATCTGATTTAAGTACATATAAAATATGGGCTGTCCCGAAGCCGGGGCAGCCCTGTTTACACATAAGGAGGATTACCATGATAATAGACTTTCCGAATATGGAAGACGGCGTGTTAAAAAACTTCAAGGGCGGCGAAAAGGAAATGCTGACACGGCCCTTTGTTGACGACGCCCACAGGATAATGTTCAACACCCTGCCTCCCGGGGCGTCCATCGGCTTCCACAAGCACGAAAACACCGATGAGGTGATGTACTTCCTCTCAGGGGAGGGCAAGGTGCTGATGAGCGACACTGATGAGCGGGTTTTCCCCGGCGCGGCTCACTACTGCCCGGAGGGCGCAAGCCACAGCCTCGTAAACGACGGCGACGTGCCGCTTGTGTTTTTCGCTGTGGTGACGAATTTTTAAACCTCGGCTGCGATAACCTTCGCATTTGTAGGGGCAGCCCTTGCGGCTGTCCCTTATTGCGTCTTTTTCCCATAAAAAGGGCAGCCGCAAGGGCTGCCCCTACAGGATTGACGGTGTCTCCGGTCTATTCCGTAAACGAAAACAGCTCCTCCACGGTGACGCCGAAGACCTTAGCGATGTCGAAGGCCATCTTTAAGGACGGATTGTACCGCCCGTTTTCCAGGTGGACGATGGTCTCCCGGCGGACGCCCACCTTTTCGGCAAGGTCGCTCTGCTTCATGCCGGCGGCCTCCCGGTATTCTTTGATCCTTGTAACAAGCATGTCAGTCCACCATCCCTTTTTTGTCGATGACGTAAAACAGCACAAAACGCAGTACGAACAGCGCCGGGATGGCGAAAACAAGTATCCGTCCCAGAAAGATCATCTCAGCCGTTGTGACCGGCTCCGCCCTGAACACCGTCACCGCGAACATGACCGCGAGGAATGCGCAGATGAACGCCAGTGCCGCCTTGAAGCACACGGAGTCCGCGATCTGAAGTGCCCTTTTCGCGAACTCGTCGTA
>JAFRUW010000180.1 GCA_017438675.1 Oscillospiraceae bacterium
ACCACCGCCTCTATCCGCTCAAGGATATTTAAAAACGTGATGTTCCTGATGACAACGAAAAAGGGGCTCTGCATTGTATCCGCGATGGGGGCGGACAGCACGCCTATTGCGGTCACCGACACCCCCGCGGCAACAAATAATATAGAAAACAGGTAAAATACGCCGCCTTTGAGCTGTTTTGATCCACATTTCCGTATAAAAAGGTGTAAAAACCGAAAACTGACAGAGCCGCCGTCAGGCGGAGCCCCGCAAGCGCCGCTTGCGGAATGTCAAGGTATGTCACGGGAAGGAGACGGCCCGGGTCTATATCCCCCGCTAAAAGCAGGAATACGGCGATAAGCACAGTTCCCGCCACGGGAACAAGTATCTGGGCTGTTCTGGCAAGACTTCTCGGTGTCCCAAGGGCGGCGATCCATGCGGAAACAAGTATCACGGCGGCGAAAACGACCCAGCTCGTGTCGTTATACACATAGGATACCAGCCGTTCCCCCGCCGTACGGAGGACAATCCCCGTACAGACATCCAGCCAAAGTGCAAAGGCTATGAGCATTACCCGCCCGAAAACAGGCCCGAAGGCCCGGAGCATCACGTCCCCAAGGCCGATCTCCCCGGTGCGGTGCTTCAAAAACAGCCGGAACACACCGTAAAGGGCAAGGAGGGGCAGAAGAGCTGCAAAAGGGGCAAGCCACGCGGCTTTTCCGGCTATGGGGATCTCCCCGTTTGGAACAGAACGTATCATGGGGGACAACAGGCTTACAAAAACAAGTGCCATAAGCTGCCTGTGGGTAAATTTTCTGTCGGTCATGGGATCAGCGGCTCCTCCAGGTCGTAGCTGCGGCGGAGTACGGCGGTGACGGTCAGCTCAATGGGGAGCTCCGGGAACAGCTCCGAAAATCCCGGCCGCATGTTTCTGAATTTCACGGGGGCCCGCATTTCCGCCGCATCGCCCAGCCCCAGATAGTCTGTTTTCGCCTTCTGAGAGGCGAGGATCGCTTTTTTTACACGGGAAAACAGCTCATCCGCCGCGGATTTCTCAAGAAACTGCCGTATCCTGTCCGATGTGAGGCTTTTTATCCCGCTGACCTCGGTGACGCTCACATCTGCGCTTACCGTGACGGAGAGCCGCTCCAGCCTGCCGTCGGTGAACACCGGCCGGACCCCTGTATCCGCTTTATCCACCGTAAGTCCAATCCTTCCGCCCTCCGTCTCACAGGCGAGGTTCACAGACCTGAGCTTCCCCATGGCGAGGAGCACACCTGCCGCGTCCTCTTCGGGAATGTACCCCGTGAGCTTCCCGTTTGACAGCACGCCGAAGCCGGCGGCTCTTACTGTCATTTCCCCGTCCTCGGGGGTACTGCCCCCCTTCGCGGCCTCCACGGCAAGAATCAGGGCGCAGCCCTTCTCTTTAAGCCCCGCCGCCGCGTCGAGACAGGTGAACATATACCCCTGTCCGAGGGCGGGGGCTTCCTCCTCTATGACCCTCAAAAGTCCGTAAATGTCCGATTTTTCCGAAAATGCGGAACTCATAAGCCGGTTTGCCGTCATGCCCTTCGAAACGGTCACGGCGGTGCCGATACGCATTTCACTGCTTCTGGCCTTATAGTCCAGCACCTCTTTGACTCCGCTTTTTGCAAGGTCTTCGCCTATTATCACGTGCTCCGTGTGGGAATAAAAGGGCTCCTGCCCCCGGGAGGTCTTTTGAAGGAGCTCCATGGCGTCGTCAACGGTCATGCCCTCTCCCGTCCGCATGACGGGGGGAGAGCCGTCGATCCCCGTTCCGGTGGCGGCGGTGACGGTAAAGCCCGCCTCCGACCTGTCCACTCCCAGGGTGCGGATCATCTCCAGCTCGTCCGGCTCCCGCATGAGTCCCGCTCCCCGGGCAGAGCATCCTGCCAGGAAAAGAGCGAATATAGTTATAAAAGGAATAAGTTTTCTCATGTATTCAAGGGTTTTCGCACCAGCGCGCGGCTGGTTTTCTTCCTGTCGCCCCCGGCGAAGGGCGTCATGTACGGTACGCCGAAGGTCTCAAGGGTGCTGAGGTGCCAGACAAGCATAACCACACCCATGACGATGCCGAAGAGCCCGCCCACGATGGAGAGTATCACAAGGACGAACCTGGATATTCTCAGGGCGGAGGCCATGTCCTGACTGGGCATTGCGGAACCGGATATCCCCGCCACGGCGATGATGATCACCACGATGGGGCTCACCACCCTGGCCTCCACCGCCGCCTGCCCTACCACCAGCGCCCCGATGATGGAGACCACGTCCCCCACCGGGTTCGGGAGCCGCAGTCCCGCCTCCTGCAGGAGCTCGAAGGCTATGAGCATCAGCGTCACCTCCGCCGCAGTGGGGAAGGGCACCGATTTTTTCGCCTCGATCACCGACTCCATGAGCTTCGCCGGAAGCATTTCGTGGTGATATATGGCCACAGCCACATAAAACGCCGGGAGGATCAGGGTTATGACCATTGCGGCGTAGCGCAGAAATGTGAGGACCGAGGCGATCATGAAGTGGTTCGCCGCGTCTTCCGGCACCTTGAAGAACTGGGAAAAGGTCCCCGGGGCCAGATACCCCAAAGGAAGGCCGTCCGCGATGATGCCCACCCGGCCTTCAAGAAGGTTTAAGCAGAATTTGTCCGCCCGCTCGGTATAAATGAGCTGGGGAAAGGGGGAAATGGGCTGATCCGCGATGTTCTCCTCGATTGCGGCGGCGGTTATGACCCCGTCGGACCGGATGGCGGAAAGCCGTTTTTCAGCTTCCGCCACCATTTCCGGCTTCGTGAAGCCCTGAATGTACACTATGGCCACCGCTGTGGCGGAGCGATCCCCCACGGTGACGGTCTTTGCCTTCAGCATGGGGTCACGGAGCCGCCGACGGACAAGGGTGACGTTAGTTTTCAGCACCTCGGTAAAGGCCTCCTTGCTGCCCTTTATGACCTTTTCTTCCTTGGGGGCTTCCACCGCCCGGGCATCGGTGCTCTTTACCTCGAAGGTAACGGCGGCGCCCTCGGCGTCAAGGATGACGGCGCAGTACCCGTTCAGCAGGTCGGTCACCGTGTCCCTGAGGCTGTCCCGGCGCTTCACCGTGGCGGTATATGTGACGCCGGACACCATTTTCCCCGCGATCTCCCCGGCGGCGGCTGTACCCGTAAAGCGGAGGCTGTCTGTCAGGGGGCGGATCACCGTAGAGGCAACCGCCTCGCCGTTTACCAGGCTGTCAAGAAAGCAGAGGGTGACCTCCGCGCCGCCTCCGCCCACGCGGATGGTCCTTTTCACGAAATCGAAGCAGTCCCGGAATGTATCCTCCACCGCCTGCGATGACACCCGATCCCCGGGTTTCGGGGCAGTATTCCGGTTTTCCGCGCTGTTTCCGAACATTTTCTGTTTTCACCGTCCTTTGTCCAAACAAAAAGGGAGGGCAAAGGCCCTCCCGAAAAACAGATAGGGAGCGCTGTTCGCACTCCCTATGAGCATGTCGACAAAGTCGACATGCTTCAAAACAAATCTTGCGATTTGTTTTGAGTTGGATGCGCCGCTGCATCGCACAAATTGAATTGATTTAGATTATGAATAAAGGAAAATTCAATTTGCACGTTTGCGGCTTTCCTGTATTTTTCCCGTGATACATGCTCCCGGGAAAAATGAGATTTAACTTTGTTTCGCCGCTGCGGCGGCGAAATTCTGCGAAGCTTTTTCTCGTAATCTTTGTTTGTCTACAGTCTGATAGGGAGTGTTTTCAC
>JAFRUW010000181.1 GCA_017438675.1 Oscillospiraceae bacterium
ACAGCTTCCGGAACATCACATCGATTATTTTGAACCTCCGGACTGATTATCAAAACAACATAACAAAATTACGGACGCCGCATTTTGTGCGGCGTCCGTTTCAGCTTTATTGAGACTTTTAATTATCTCTGATTACTTCTCGTTGATTGTGCAGTACATGAAGTACTTATAGCCGAGAGGATTGGAGAAGAAGCCGTCAACATCCTTATCGATCATGTACAGGTCGGTGTAGAAGTACAGAGGAACGATGCAGCCTGTGGACATAAGCATATCTTCTGCGACATGCATCATAGCATAACGGTTGGTGTTGTCAGTGCAGCCCTTGATAGCGGCAATGAGTACGTCATAGGTTTCTGCCCAGGTGCCGTTTTCAACCTTGGTGTCAAGACCGAAGGGCGTGAGGTCGAGGCTGTAAGCCTTAACATCGGCGTGTGCACCCTTACCGAACTGAACGTCGTTGTTGCCGGATGCGGTTGTCCACATATCCAGGAAGCAGATAGGATCGTTATAGTCAGCCAGCCAGCCGTTACGTGCGATGGAGTAATTGCCCTGTTTACGGGTGTTGAGGAAGGTTGCCCACTCCTGGTTCTCCAGGTTGATGGTGATGCCTATGCCGTCAAGAGCGCTCTGGAGGTACTCACCGATAGCCTTGTGGGCTTCGCTGGTATTGTAGAGGTATGTCATGGTGGGGAAGTTTGTGAACTTGCCGGATGCTTCGTCGAACTTGTAGTACTTCTTCAGTGTCTCGACTGCTGCGTTGAAGTTAGACTCAACAGCTTCCTTGGAGGTGTCGTAGTATCCCTTGAAGCTTGTGCTTACGCCTGTGTTCTCATAGAACTGGGAACCGTCCGCATCGGTAAGACCCATGGCGACGAAGGAGGAAGCGGGAACCTGGCCGCCCTGTGCAATCTCATCAACAATGTAGTTGCGGTCGAACAGGAGGGAGATTGCGTTTCTGATCTCGGCCTTTGCATTCTCAGCGTCAACGCCGGTAAGACCCAGCTCAGCGGGGAGGATCTCTTCGTTGGCGTTCCAGCAGACATAGTAAGTACCGATCTGACCTGCGATAACGAACTCGTCGGGATAATCCTTCTTCAGGTTGGCGATCTCGTTTGTGGGAACGTCGTCGATAAGCTGCCACTCGCCGTTCTTGAAGTTGGACAGCATGTTGTTGGAGTCATCGGAGAGATAGAAGTTGATGGTATCCATTGTAACATCGCCTACACCCGGATGCTCCACGTTCTTCTCAAGAGTGATCAGGCTGTTATGATCCCACTTCTTGATGGTGTAAAGACCGTTGCAGACATAGGTTGCGGGGTCGGTCGCCCAGGATTCGTTGGCAACCACATCCTCACGTACGGGGAAGTATGTGGGGAATGCGAGAAGCTCATCCCAGTAGGAGATGGCGTTTGCCAGTGTGACCTCGATGGTTTTCTCATCAATAGCCTTAACGTTCAGCTTTGCGTCGGGATTTACAAAGTTGCCGTCATCATCGGTTTCCCAGATTTCATCGTAGCCGTCAACAACCTCGAACATATAGCCGTAGTCGGCAGCAAGTTCGGGGGATGCAGCGCGCTGCCATGCGAATACGTAGTCTTTTGCTGTTACAGCTTCGCCGTCGGACCACTTGAGGCCGTCACGGAGAGTGTATGTATAGGTAACGGTGCCGTCTTCATTCTCGGCACCCTTTACCAGCTCTTCGGCTGCGTCGGGAACGATCTTGAGCTTGCCGTCGTTAGTCTGCTCCCACTTTGCAAGACCGGAGAAAAGGTGAGCAAGGAGTGTTGCGCCGTCAACTGCGGAGTTAAGGGCAGGGTCAATGGTGTCGGGCTCGGAAGAGAGACATACGTTGATGGAGTTTGCGGAGCTTGCCTTCTTACCGCTTGAGCAGGCCGCCAGGCTGAGAACCATAACGAGAGCAAGCACCAGTGCTGTAATCTTTTTCATGTTTTTGCATACATCCTTTCAAAATAAATAATGTGATTTATTTAGACACAGCTGCCGACCGGCACGCTGCATTCTACCGATTGATCTCTGCCAGCCTGTGGCAGGCGACGAAATGACCCTTTGAAATCTCTTCGAAGGGGGGCATGGATTCAGCGCACTTTTCTGCGGCGTACGGACATCTTGTGCGGAAGGGGCAGCCGCTGGGGGCGTTTAACGGGCTGGGGATATCGCCTGTGAGGGCGATGCGCTTATTCGCCCTTGCGATCTTTGGATCGGGGACGGGGACCGCAGACAGCAGGGATTTTGAATAGGGGTGAAGCGGATGATCGTAAATCGCTGCGGCGTCAGCCAGCTCCACCATCCTGCCGAGATACATAACTGCGATACGGTCCGAGATGTGACGCACAACAAGAAGGTCGTGGGCGATAAACAGATATGTAAGTCCAAGTTTTTCCTGAAGCTCGTCGAACATATTGATGACCTGGGCCTGAATGGAAACGTCAAGAGCGGAAACGGGCTCGTCACATACGATGAAGTCGGGATTTACCGCCAGGGCGCGGGCTATTCCTATACGCTGACGCTGACCGCCGGAAAACTCGTGGGCGTACCTTGCGGCGTGCTCGCTGTTGAGTCCCACGTAATCCATAAGCTCAAGGATCCTGTCGTGGCGTTCCTCTTTGCTTGAACAGAGGTTGTGAACGTCAAGAGGTTCGCCGATGATGTCGGATACGGTCATGCGCGGATTCAGGGAAGAGTAGGGGTCCTGGAAAACCATGGTTGCCTTTTTGCGGAAATTCCTGATATCTTCCTTTGTTTTTATCTGTCTGCCCTCGTACCGGATCTCGCCGCCTGTAGGCTTGTACAGGTGGAGGATCGTACGTCCGACGGTTGTTTTGCCGCAGCCGGATTCACCTACAAGGCCAAGGGTTTCACCTTTGTTTATTGTGAATGACACCCCGTCAACCGCCTTTAAAGGTCTGGAACGGAACATACCGGTGTTTATGTTAAAATATTCCTTCAGGTCTTTGACCTCGATAAGGGGACGGTTTTCAGCCACGGTCATCACCGCCTTCCACTGCAAAATCATTAAAAGCGTCGGGACTGATTGTTCCGTTTTCGATACCGCGTTTTACGTTCAGCCAGCAGGATGCCGCATGGTCGGAATTTATCTCCATACGTTCGCACCGTTTTGTTATGCAGATCTTCATGGCGTTTTCGCATCTGGGAGCAAAGGGACAGCCCTTGGGCATGTTGAGAAGGTCGATCGGAGTGCCTGTTATGGGCCGGAGCTTCTTTCCCGCGGTGTCTGCCGTGGGGATGGACCGCATAAGTCCCTTGGTGTATTCGTGATGGGGATTGTAGAATATTTCGTCCGCAGTGCCCTGCTCACAGATAGAGCCGGCGTACATGACAATGACCTCATCACAAAGCTGTGCCACAACGCCCAGGTCATGGGTGATCATTATAATGGCCATGCCCAGCTCCTTCTGAAGCCTTGCCATAAGCTCAAGTATCTGGGCCTGAATAGTTACGTCAAGAGCCGTTGTGGGCTCGTCCGCAATAAGTATATCAGGCTCGCAGGCGAGGGCCATGGCGATCATAACACGCTGACGCATTCCGCCGGAAAACTCATGAGGATACTGCTTCATGCGCCGCTCGGGATCGTTTACGTTTACAAGGCGAAGCATTTCCAGCGCTCTGTCCCATGCCTGCTTCCGGTCACGGTTCGTGTGAAGCAGGATAGCCTCTGTAAGCTGTTTGCCGATGGTGTAAGTGGGGTTCAGGGACGTCATTGGGTCCTGAAATATTATGGATATCTTGTTTCCGCGAACGGTTTTCATAACGTTTTCGCCGGAACCTACAAGCTCTTCTCCGTCAAGCTTGATGGAGCCGCCGACAATTCTGCCCGTGCCCGCAAGGATCTGCATGATCGAATATGCGGTCACGGATTTGCCCGAGCCGGATTCACCCACTATACCCAGGACTTTGCCGTGGTCAAGCTCAAAGGAGATGCCGTTTACCGCTTTGACCTCGCCGGCGTCGGTAAAGAATGAGGTCCGGAGGTCTTTTACTTCCAATAAAGCCATTTTATAACCTCCTTCTTAACCGTTAAGCTTCGGGTCAAATGCATCGCGCAGACCGTCACCGAAAAGGTTCAGGCTGAGTACGATGAGGGAAATGACCAGAGCGGGGATGACAAGACGGTAGGGATAGCTGGAAAGGCCGTTTAACGCGTCGGCCGCAAGTGAGCCCAGAGAAGGCATGGGTGCGTTGACGCCGAGACCCAGGAAGGAAAGATAGCTTTCCGTAAAGATGGCGGAAGGGATCTGCAGAGCGGCGGAGATGATTACCACGCTTATGCAGTTGGGGATAAGGTGCTTCCTGATGATCCAGCCGCCTTTTGCGCCGGTGGCCTTTGAGGAGAGGACATATTCCTGTTCCCTGAGGGAAAGAATCTGACCTCTTATGAGCCGCGCCATGCTGACCCAGTAAAGGAGAGCGAATACTATAAACAAGCTTATGATATTCGATCCGATGGAACTCAGTATGGTACCCTCAATAATGGGAGCAAGGGTCATTTTCAGAACTGTGGCAAGAAGAATGACCATGAGCATGTCCGGCAGAGAATAAATTATATCGACGAATCGCATGATGATCAGGTCAACTTTGCCGCCGAAGTAGCCGGAAACAGAACCGATAATCGTACCGAGTATAAGAACTATGATACTCGCGAAGAAGCCCACGGCAAGGGAAACCCTTGTGCCGTATATGACTCTTATGAAATAGTCGCGTCCCGCAGCGTCGGTGCCGAATACATGGGGAAACACGCTCTCGCCGTCCTCGATACGAGCCTTTTCCGCGGAACCGTACTCAAAGGGGGAGAGGTTGTTGTAGGAAGAATCAACTGGCCTGCCGGGAACAACGCCGAGCTGTGTTTCGTAGGAATAGGGCCAGAAAATGGGGACAAGGATGCTGGAAAGAGTAATAATTATTATGATTATAAAGCTTATAAAAGCAACCTTGTTTTTCACAAAACGCTTTACGCCGTCTTTAAAGAAGGTGGAAGACGGGCGCATCTGAACCATGTATTCCTTATCTTTTTCGGAAGCGGGCATGAACATGTCCAGATCCACATGGGCGCTGAAGGGTTTCTTTGTCATTTGTCCCCACCTCCTTATTCAAATTTGATCCTGGGATCGACAACCTTATAAAGGATGTCGGTAACCAGATTCATGATGACGATAAGTGCCGCAAGAATAATCGTGGTGCCCATAATCATTGGATAGTCGCGGTTCGTGATGCTGCTCACAAAGGCGCGGCCAATGCCGGGAACGGCGAAAATCTGTTCCACAACAAGGGAACCGGTGACGATGCCCGCAAGCATTGGTCCCAGATAAGTAAGAACAGGGATAAGGGAGTTTTTCAGCGCGTGACCGAAAATGATACGTCTGCCGGAAACGCCTTTTGCCTTCGCTGTTCTTATATAGTCCTGACCCAGAACGTCCAGCATGGATGAGCGGGTAAGACGGGTGATGTAAGCCATGGGATAAAGGGCAAGGGTTATGACGGGCAGAATAAGACCCGCCGCAGTGGAGCCGTTGGCCGGAAGCAGGCCAAGCTTAACCGAAATCAGCGCAAGAAGCAGCGTACCCATAATAAACGACGGCATGGATACGAATGCGGTGGTTATTACCATAACGATACGGTCGATCAGCTTGTTTCGCCTGATAGCGGCGATGGCGCCGAGAACAATGCCGCACACAGCGGAGACAGCAGCGGCGATAATACCGAGCTTTGCGGAGGTTTTCATTCCGTCCGTTATAACGTCGATTACCATGCGGCCTCTCTGTTTAAGTGACGGGCCGAAATCAAACCTTGTCACCACGTCCTTCAGGTAAGTGCCGTACTGCTGGATAACCGGCTTGTCAAGACCGTATTTTGCCTCCATGGCGGCCTGCACCGCCGGAGTAGTTGCTTTTTCACCTACAAACGGTCCTCCGGGGATGGCGTGCATAACGAAAAAAGTAACCGTTATGACAACCCAGACGGTGAAGATCGCCAGCAGCACACGCTTTAAAACGTAGATAAGCGTTTTCGAGTTCATTCTCTATCTTCCTTATTACAGTTTTCGTAAAACCTGAAGCGGTATATAAAAATCATCACTACGCTATCAGCTCCACAACTTAGAATTGTATCACAATGTGTTAAGAATAACAAGTCAAAATGATACATTTTTCGTCAATTATTAACAATGAATAATGTTTATAATCGCGGTGAATATTTATTTACGCTTTCTTTTTATCAAAATTATTTTCTGTGTTTATCCTGATAAAAACAGTGCAATTTCCTGTTGTATTATGAGATATTCATGGTATAATTTACTGGCAACCTAAATTAGTTCAGCTATATTCAGGGAGGGAAGACATTTGGAAGGCTACAGCATTTACCTGCCGTGCTACTCCATCGGTCACGGAGTTTATGAAAAAGTTGGAAAGGTCTGTCTGGATTACGGCAAGAGCGCCGTTATCATCAGCGGACACAAATCCCTTGCAGCGGCAAAGGACAAGCTTCTGAAGGCCTGTGAAAAAGACGGCATCGAGATAACCGGCATTCTCTGGTACGGCGGAGAATGTACTTACGAAAACGTTGAAAAGCTGGCTGCTGATCCTGCGGTCGAAAAAGCGCAGCTTCTGTTTGCCGTGGGCGGCGGTAAAGTCACCGATACGGTCAAGGCCCTCGGCGAAAAGGTCAATAAGGCTGTGTTTTCGTTTCCCACAATCACGTCCAACTGCGCGGGATGCACCAGCGTCAGCATCATGTATAACGATGACGGCAGCTTTTTGAGACCTTTTTTCATCACCCGTCCGCCGCTCCACACATTCCTTGATGTGGATATCATCGCAGAGGCGCCGTCAAGGTATCTCTGGGCAGGCATGGGTGACACTTACGCAAAATTCTTTGAGGCCAACATGTCCTCAAGAGGTGAGGAGCTGAGTCACTATGTGGGCCTTGGCGTCACAATAAGCCGCATGTGCCTTGATCCCATCCTTGATTACGGCGCAAAGGCCCTGGCCGACAACAAGGCGGGCGTTGCTTCCGAAGAGCTGGAAAACGTCATCCTCGCAATAAATGTAACAACCGCTCTCACGTCCATACTCGTCACCAAGGACAGGATCATAGATTACAACACCGGTCTTGCCCACGCCATTAACTACGGACTTACGTCATTCCCCGAGGTGGAGCGCAATCACCTTCACGGCGAGATCGTTTCCTTCGGCGTCCTGATACTGCTTCTCATTGAGGAGCAGCTGGAACCTTCCATGCGGGGCATGTTTAAAAAGATGTTCGATTTCAGCCGTGCTGTGGGGCTCCCCACAAAGCTGGAGGACCTGGGCCTTACAGAGGCCGATCAGGATGCTGTCATCGATAAAGCCCTTGCCATGAAGGATATAGAACACAACCCCTACGTTATAACACGCGGTATGATGGTCAAGGCCTTTGAAGATCTCAAGGACTTTGCAGATAAAGAATGAGGAGGAAAACAAAAATGGAAACAAAAACCAAAACCACCGGTATGCTTATCCTCGGCGTGGCATTTGTGTGGTTCACAACTCACTTCGGCGGGGGCTTCGCCTCCGGCGCCCAGCTTTATTCTTACTTTGTGCGCTACGGTATCTGGTGCCTCATAATGCCGGTACTCTCCATGGCGTACAACGCGTTTTTCTTCTGGTACTGCCTTAAATATGCCAGGAAGCACGAGCTGTATGATTACCGTTCCTACAACAACAGCTTTTACGGCAAATATGCGCCCGTATTCTCAAACCTGTTTGAGTTCCTGTACATAGTTGTTATGTGCGTGGCACCCGCTGTGGCCTTCGCCACCGGCGGCGCGACACTCAGCACGGTGACAGGTCTTCCTTACCTGGTATGCACGCTCATCATCGGCGCGTTCATTTTCGTAGTCGCAATTTTCGGCACCGATCTTGTGAGAAAGGTTTCGTCAGTCCTGTCCATCGTGATAATCGTCGGACTTCTGGCGGTATACATCCCCAACATCTTTGCCAACTTCGGCGGCATCAGGGAATCCGTCGCACAGATGACAGCCCAGAAGCTGCCTATAGGCAAGGCACTGTATTCCGCTTTCCTTTACGGCACATTCCAGCTTTGCAATGTGGCTGTTTTCGTACAGCACGGCAAAACCTTCAAGCAGCCTGAAGACGCAAAGAAGAGCATGGTCTTCGGATGGATAATCAATTCCATCCTTATGGTCATCGTCGTCCTCGGCCTTATGACGGTTTATTCCAATCCCGAAATGAGCAAGGCGTCAGTGCCCACGCTGTTCATGGTACAGCAGGGTGTCGGCGCAAAGGTCCTTACACCCATAATTTCTATACTCATAATCCTCGGCGCCGTG
>JAFRUW010000182.1 GCA_017438675.1 Oscillospiraceae bacterium
ACTGAACCGCGGCGCGTCCTTTGACGCGCCGCGGTTTGCTGTTTGCTTTTTCAGTTCCTTATGCCTTTACGAGGGCTCTTGAGATAAGAACAAGATCCTTGTTGTCGATGGTTCCGTCCTGATTGTAGTCAGCGGCAATCATCTGCTTCTCATCGAACTGAACGAGATCGACAAGGTAACGGGCGATCAGGATGAGATCCGCGTTTGTGATCTCAAAGTCCTTCGTGACGTCGCCCAGAGGATAGTGGTTGTCGATCGTCAGCACACCGTCCAGCGCATAGGGGGCGGTTCTGGCGTCGTCTGCAGTGGTGCTGTCGATCCATGTGATATCCAGGGGATATTCACCGTCGGGGAAAACATCCTCAGTCATGTCGATGGTGACGGTGAACAGGACCGTATCGCCGGTAACGAGGCTGGCGTCGGGGGTGTAGAAGATCATCAGATACTCGCCGTTCTTCTTGTTGCATTCAAAATCGTACTGGCTGGAGATAGTGATATCCAGGTCGAGATCCACCTTGAGCTTCAGCCTGTAAGTGGATACGCCCTTTTCGTTGTTCCTTATGGTGATATCGGTGGTTGAAACCTCACCGTGTCTTGTGGTCACGTCGTCAATCTCGATGTAGTGCTGATCGCCGATGACGGCGTCGGTAAGGGCCTCCTCAAAGTAGGGTCCCCACCACTCCACATAACCGATCTTTCTGGGGTGGATGCCGTCAGCCATGTATGCCTTCCACTGGGCATTGTTGTACATCTCGGTCATCTCATCTACGCAGTACAGGTCAACGCACTTGATGCCCCACTTTTCCTGGATGGCGTGCATCGCCTCGACCATCTTGCCGTAGGCCTCGCTCTCGTAATAGGAGCCGGAATAGAACATTACCGGGCAGCCCCATGTCTCCTGAGCGTAAGCGATGATGTATTCCATAGCGCCGTAAACGGTCAGTGTGTCAAATGTATCCTTGTCGAATCCCTCGGCAAGCTGACCCAGAGGCTTATTGTTTGTGGCGTCGTTGGTGGAAAGCTGTACGACAAACAGGTCCGCGTCGATATCCTTGTCGATGTGCTTCATTCTGCTTACATAAGAGGAAGTGGTCTCATCCACAAGAGTTGTGCCGGAAATGGCGTATTTCGGGCAGTATGTTGCGGCGTGGGTCTCGGCAATGAGGTCAGCCATGGAATAACCGCTTGCCTGCTGGCCGTAAGTGACGGAGGAGCCCAGCCAGATGATGGTTTTTCCGGAAAGGGGATCGCAGGGATCTGCGGTTTCCTGAACGGGGAACTCCTCGTTGTAGCCCAAAGCGACCTTTGTGCCTGCGGGATAGAGCTTTACATCCCTGACTGTGGGCATCATGCTCATACGTCCGTTCATTTCAAAACCGTTTACGCCGATAAGTGTTATCTGGTCGCCGGCCTTGAGCTCAACGCCGGTGCGGAGAGCAAATGTACCGTAGGCGTTAACGGTGGTGCTTCTTGCAAGGTACTGAATTATGGGCGTGGTGTATTCGTCGCCGTTAATGGATACATAGAAGGGGGTGCTGCCCCATGCCATCATATTGGCCTTGCCCACCTCAAGATAAATATCGTATGTTCCGGATACTTCTTCAGGCACGGTGTAGGTGATGGTGGAATCCGGTCCGATATTTGCGATGTTGCCGTTTCTCGTGTTGTACGCTGTGTCGGTTCTGCCGAGAGCCTTGCCGGTGCATACGGCTTCAGCCGCCGGAAGCGTGATCTCGCCGTCCGCGGCAAGCGCCATTCCCGCAGCGGCCATGGCCGCCAGCATGGCAAACGCCAGTACAAATGCCAATAACTTCTTTGCTTTCTTCATGGTGTTTCCTCCTTAATAATGTGCGGACACACGGCCCGCCTGTTTGTTGATGCCGAACCATCGCGCATTCAGCGCATGCGAATGATTCAGGTCGTGTTTAATTATACACTAATCCATGAATGCAGTCAACGTGAAAACCTCAAAGCCGGGATGGTGGGCACCGCTCCGCATACAAAAAGGAGACGGATCATTCGTCCGTCTCCTTAAATGCTGTAAAGTTTTCCGTTACTTTGCGAATCTGAAGGCAAAGGTCTTGACCGGATCGTAGTCTTCCTTTGCATCCTCATACCACTCTTCGTATGCCTGAGCGCCGAGGTCTGTCTGTGCGATAAAGTCGCAGTATCTCTCGCCGTAGCTTACGAAGTAGATGATGTGATAGCCGTACTGGGTCTCCACCAGAGTGTAATCGCCGGGCTTGTGAGTGGTGTTGAAGAGCCAGTCGTTGAACTCCTTGATCATCTTGCCGTTGTAGATCTCCTCATAGAGGCCGCCGGGAGTGCTGTCATCGGAATACTGGTCCGCCATCTCAATGAACTGATCCTCGGTGCCGCCCTTGTCGAGCCACTCCTTGAGATACTTTTCAGCCTTTGCCTTGGCGTCCGCCTTTGCGGAGTCAAGCGCCGCCTGATATGCGGCGTCGTCATCGTAGTCGCTCTTCAGAATGCTCTCCGGCTGGACAAGGATCTGTCTCGCGCTTATCAGATTATAAGAGTTGTCGTTGCGGTTCACGAAGTAAACCACCTGATAACCGTCGTTGGTTTCGATGATTTCCTTATCGCCGGGTACACGGGTCTCTTCGAGAAGCCATGCTTCAACAGAGGATTCCATGTCGATGTTGGAGGCCATGGCGCTGGTGAGTGTAGCGTCGTCATCCGCGAACTTTTCGGCGTTCTCTTCGGAAGCGTACTCTCTTGCCAGCCTGATAAAGTCCGCCTCGGACTTCACGGCCTCGTTGAACTCGGTAGCCGTGTAGTATGCCTCGTCCTTTGCGGCGTTCTCGTCCACGCCTTCACCGGTCTGGATGGGGAAATCGTAGGAACGGTACTCAATAACGTCGTAAGTATCCTTCATCATGTCGTAGTATGTGGCAAGGTCCTCCTGGGAGAACTTGAAGGTCTCGGCCTTGTTTTCCGCGTACTCCTGGGAGAGCTGATACTTCTGGAGCATCTCCTTGTAGTAATCGTATGTCATGCCCTTGCCGTATTTGACAGCGAGGTACTGGTCAACGTTGGCGTAGCCGTTGGAGGCCGCTGTGTAGGAAACATTGTACAGCTCCTCATTGATGGTGGACTTGCCCTCTCTGGACAGCTCATAGCCGTCCTCAACGGCGCGGTTGTAGAGGAATGTGAGCTCTTCCAGGAGGTTCATTGCGTTGCCCTCAAAATAGTCGTCCCATGTGACGCCTTCGGAGAAGAGCTGCTGATCGTAAGGAATCTTGTCATTGGGGAGGTAATTCATGTAAGAATCTTCATAGTTCTCCATGACATAATTGTAATAGTTGTCGTAAGCGCGGGTATAGTAGTAATTGAATTCCGCGATGGAATAGTCGGAGTCGCCCATGCGGACAGCGGTCGTGTTCCTGTAGAAGTAGCCGGAAGTGAAGTAAACAGCCGCGGCCACCAGGAGCGCGACGATCACGGCGATGATCGTGATCTTCAGCCATTTGGCCATTCCTTTTTTCTGCTTTGCCGGCTTGGCGGAGAGAGTCTCCTCCATTGCAGCGCGGCGTCTTTTCTTTTCCTGAGATGCACCCATAACTTGTCAATCCTTTACTGTATTGGTTGATGTGCCGCAGTATTGTCCCGCGCAAGGTCGGGCAAATACATACAGCATTACTCATTATATACGAAACGTTCCCGTGTTTCAAGAGATTTTTTCAGATTTTTGCGCTCAATAGATATAACAGTTCATTATCTTCCGTAATTCGCCCCGGTTTTCATGTCAGAAGAATAAAATACAGCTCTCCCTTTGAAGTGCCGCATAAATGCTTCGCAGAATTTCGCCGCATAAGCGGCGAAAAAGAGTTAAATCACATTTTTCCCGGGAGCATGTATCACGGGAAAACACAGCCGTCACTTTAAAATCTCATACCGGATTCCGGAAACGGTTTTCGTCAGGCGGGGATGCCGATGCCGGAGCGTATTAATGCTGACCGCTGATGAAAAGATTTGAATTTTTCAGCGAGGATCATTTTCGTCAGACGAGGCATTTTTTGCGGTGCAATACTTTGAGGTACCAATGAAAGCTTCGCAGAATTTCGCCGCATAAGCGGCGAAAAAGAGTTAAATCACATTTTTCCCGGGAGCATGTATCACGGGAAAAATACAGGAAAGCCGCAAACGTGCAAATTGAATTATC
>JAFRUW010000183.1 GCA_017438675.1 Oscillospiraceae bacterium
CCTCCGGGTACATGACGGCAATGTCCCCCCTCTGCACCACACGGCGGAGCTGGCGGACAAGGAGCGAGTCGCTGCTAAAACGCCGGGTGCATATTGTTCCCACAAAGCGCGCCAGCCTTTCCCTGCCCATAAAGCCGTTTATCGCCGAAACGTAATTCGACCTGTGGGGGAAATTGGCCTTGGACGCCACCCTGAAGTCCATAAAGGAATTGTGATTGCCCAGCATCAGGTAAGGAGGCTTGATGCCCTTCATATTTATCTTTTTGATCTTACACCTGTGCCTGATGAGATAGGGAAAGGTGTACAGCCAAATGATCGGTCTGAGCCGCATGCGCAGGGGCTTACGGGTCATATCAATTCGTTCAAACTGGTCGAGCAAGCGGCGGTCATCCTTTCCTTTGAGATTAACTAATATATTATATAGCATAACCTCAAATTCATCAAGACAAAATCTAACTCTTTACCCGCTGACAGTCGTAAACGTTTGCCCCCACGATTTCGTCATTTTCCGTAACGGGCACGTATTTGATCCGTATCATGTCCCCCGGGGCAAAGGGCGCGAAAATATCCCTATCCTCCGCGTCGGTCATTTTAAGCTCATATATCTGTCCGTCGTCCCCGGTAAAGGTTATCAGATCCTCGCCCTCCGCCGTTCTTGTGTATCTGCCCGAAGCGTAAAAGAACCCTGTTTCTTCCTCAAGCGCACCGCAGGCGGCAAGGAGCAGAGCGGCGGCGGCAAAAATGCAAACCGCAGTCAAAAATCGCCTTTCTATGGTGATCACCTCATTATTTGTGACGTATTTTTAACCGAAATGTTCCGAAGCTTATACATTTTATCAATTGCAATTTGTGATGAACTGTAATATAATTCATCTGTACTATGATAACAATGGAGGCGCCAAATGACCAACGTATACGAAAACCCTCTCTGCACCCGTTACGCAAGCGGCGAAATGAAGCGGATCTTCTCCGCGGACACCAAATTCACCACCTGGCGGAAGCTGTGGATCGCCCTTGCCGAAAGCGAAAAAGAGCTGGGACTGGACATCACCGACGAGCAGATTGCCGAGCTTAAAGAGCACGTTTCGGACATCGATTACGCAAAGGCCGCGGAGTACGAGGCTAAGCTCCGCCATGACGTTATGGCACATGTCAAAACCTACGGCGACTGCTGCCCAAAGGCAAAGGGCATCATCCATCTGGGCGCCACCTCCTGCTACGTTGGCGACAATACGGACATCATCGTAATGCGTGAGGCTATGCTCCGCATCCGGAAGCTCCTGGTCAACGCCATATATGAGGTCACCGCCTTTGCCGAGCGGAACAAGGACGTCCCCACACTGGCCTACACCCATTTCCAGGCGGCACAGCCCACCACCATGGGCAAGCGCGCTACCCTCTGGCTCCAGGACCTTATCGGCGACCTTGAGCAGCTCGATTTCCAGATCGGCAGGCTCAAGCTCCTGGGCTGCAAGGGCACAACCGGCACCGCCGCCAGCTTTCTGGCCCTCTTCGACGGGGATCACGAAAAGACGAAGCAGCTTGAAAAGCGCATCGCCGAAAAGATGGGCTTTGACGCCTGTTATCCCGTTTCCGGCCAAACCTACTCCCGGAAGGTGGACTTCAACGTCCTCTCCGCTCTCTGCGCCATCGCCCAGAGCGCGGCGAAGTTCTCCAACGACATCCGCCTTCTCTCCCATCTCAAGGAATTTGACGAGCCCTTTGAGTCCGGTCAGATCGGCTCCTCCGCCATGGCATACAAGCGCAACCCCATGAGGAGCGAGCGCATAGGATCGCTGGCCAGATATATAATGATCGACACCCTGAATCCCGCCGTCACCGCCGCCAGCCAGTGGCTTGAGCGCACGCTTGACGACTCGGCCAACAAGCGCATCTCCATCCCCGAGGCATTCCTGGCAACGGACGCCATCCTGACCCTGTATATCAACATCGTCAAGGGCGGCACCGTCTACCCCAACATGATGAAGCGCCACCTGATGGAGGAGCTGCCGTTTATCGCCACGGAGAACATCATGATGTACTGCGTGAAGAACAAGGGCGGCGACCGTCAGGCCCTCCACGAGGCCATCCGTCAGCACTCCGTGGACACCGCAAAGCAGATAAAGCTCAACGGCGCGGAGAACGACCTCCTTGACCGCATCCTGAAGGACCCCGCCTTCGGTCTTACCAAGGAAGAGCTGGTCGCCATCGTTGCTCCCGAACAGTTCATCGGCCGGGCAAAAGAGCAGACCGAGGAATTCATTAACGAATACGCAAAGCCCGTCATCGAAGCAAACCGTGATATTCTGGGCGTAGATATAAGCATCAAGGTGTAAGGTTTTGGTTTTTTTCTTTCACAAAGCGCATTTATAATCTTAATCTTTTTTCGCCTGCGGGTTGGGCGGTTACTTTCTCTTGTGAGATAGTAACCAAAGCACACAAAAGGCGTTCCCCCTTTTGAATC
>JAFRUW010000184.1 GCA_017438675.1 Oscillospiraceae bacterium
GGACTTTTTTGACAAGCTGACCGGCGCCGAATCATACGGCGCCGGTGTACTTGTATTATAGTGTTGAGCAGTTTAGAAGCCCTGAGCCAGCATTGCGTTTGCAACCTTCTCAAAGCCTGCGATATTTGCGCCGACAACGTAGTTGCCCGCGTATCCGTACTTCTCGGCGGCGTCGGACATGTTGTGGAAGATGTTGACCATGATATTCTTCAGCTTGCTGTCAACTTCCTCGAATGTCCAGCTCAGACGCTCGCTGTTCTGGCTCATTTCAAGAGCGGATGTGGCAACGCCGCCTGCGTTTGCAGCCTTGCCGGGAGCGAACAGGATGCCGTTCTCCTGGAGGTACTGTGTAGCCTCGAGAGTTGTGGGCATGTTTGCGCCCTCCGCAACTGCGATAACACCGTTTGCGACCAGCTGCTTTGCGTCCTCGATGCGCAGCTCATTCTGTGTTGCGCAGGGAAGAGCCACGTCGCACTTGACGGACCATACGCCTCTGCCCTCATGGTACTCGGCATTGGGACGGGCCTTTGCGTACTCTGTAAGTCTTGCTCTTCTGACTTCCTTGACATCCTTAAGTACGGCAACATCGATTCCGTCGGGATCGTAGATCCAGCCGGTGGAGTCGCTGCAGGTGACAGGCTTGCCGCCCAGCTGCCAGCACTTCTGGATGGCGTATGTCGCAACATTGCCCGCGCCGGATACTGCGCAGATCTTGCCTTCCAGTGTGTGACCGTTGCACTTGAGCATCTCGTTGGTGAGGTAAAGCAGACCGTAACCGGTAGCCTCTGTACGTGCCAGGGAGCCGCCGAAGGAAAGGCCCTTGCCTGTGAGAACACCCTCATACAGGTCGGTGATCCTCTTATACTGACCGAACATATAGCCGATCTCTCTTGCGCCGGTACCGATATCACCTGCGGGAACGTCGGTGTCCTTGCCGATGTACTTATAAAGCTCAGTCATAAAGCTCTGGCAGAAACGCATGATCTCACGGTCGCTCTTGCCCTTGGGGTCAAAGTCGGAACCGCCCTTGCCGCCGCCGATGGGGAGGCTGGTGAGGGAGTTCTTGAAAATCTGCTCAAAGCCAAGGAACTTGATAATGCTCAGGTTTACGGAAGGATGGAGTCTGATGCCGCCCTTGTAGGGTCCGATAGCATTGTTGAACTGTACGCGGAAGCCGCGGTTTACATGCGCGTTGCCCTCATCATCGACCCAGGGTACTCTGAACATGATCTGTCTGTCGGGCTCGACAAGTCTCTCAAGGATGGCTTCTCTCTTATAAAGATCCTCGTTCTGCTCAATAACAGGGCGGAGAGACTCAAGAACCTCGGTAACTGCCTGCAGGAATTCAGGCTGGTTGGGGTTTTTTTCAGCGGTGGATTTGATTACTTCATCAACGTAGCTCACTATGGTAGCTCCTTTCTGTTTTTGGTTTCCGGCAGCTTCGGTTTTAAAGTTGACCGGAATTTGCATGACGTGAGTATTCTAACATGCAAAACCGTGTTTGTCAACGCCCAATGTTGTGTTAAAGTGAATTTTTCCAAAACGACAATTACTCCTCACATTTGCGCCTATTCCTGCACAAATATGCCGGAATAATTCAGATTCTGTTGTGCCGGTTTCCCGGGACGCAAAAATACCATCCTGCAGGTTTTGCAACTTGCAGTTCCTGCAAGGTTTAATTCTCCCGCAGTCCCTATCAAAAAACGCAAAACACTTGACAGGATGTTCAATTATAATTTAAAATTATGATACATAGAACGAAACGGAGGCCTTATTATGGGTAAAAACGAGCTTTCCTGTGATTGTGATGTTATCCACGAAGAAGTCGTGGCCCGTGTGGCAAAAAAAATGCCTCCCGAGGAGAGTTTCTTTGAGCTTTCGGACTTTTTCAAAGTTTTCGGCGACAGCACAAGAATCAGGATCCTCTGGGCGCTGGATGAAAGTGAAATGTGCGTGTGCGATATCGCCGTGCTGCTGAACATGACAAAATCCGCGGTTTCCCATCAGCTCCGCCAGCTGCGGGCGTCGGATCTTGTAAAGACCCGCCGGGACGGGAAGGTCATTTTCTATTCTCTGGCCGACGATCATGTGAAGAAAATCATCGAAATGGCGGTCGAGCATCTTGAGGAGCGGGAACAGTAAATGATAATTACAGTGACCATGAACCCGTCCGTCGACTGCTCAGTGACTGTCGAAAGATTTATCCCCGGGGACATCAACCGCGCTCTCGGCTTTCAGACCGAGGCAGGCGGCAAAGGGGTCAATGTTTCAAAGCTGCTGACAAACCTCGGCTGTGAAAACACGGCCGTGGGTTTCGCGGGGCGTGGCAATTACGATGAATACAAAAAGCTTCTTGACCGCGCCGGGATAAGACACGATTTCCTCGCCGTCCCCGGAAGCACCCGCACGAACATAAAGATCAGCGACAGTCGGGGCGTCACCACCGACATAAACGGCGCGGGCATTACAGTCGGCGCCGATGACGTACACAGGCTTTTTGAGCTTATGGACGGTTATCTGACCCCCAACAGCGCTGTGGTGATCTCCGGCAGTCTGGGA
>JAFRUW010000185.1 GCA_017438675.1 Oscillospiraceae bacterium
CTGTATCTTATGTTTTGATCGTCCGGGCTGTTTATCCGAAGGGGTCCAGCTTGACGGATGAAGCGACGGAAGGAGAGTATGAATGGGTCACGGGCGAAACCTACATACATGATTCGTGGTATTGGGATTATGGGGAGCCGAACAACGACGGTGCTGAAGATTATATTGAAATGATACAGAGCTCCGGCAGATGGAACGACGGTGAGATCAACGGCGATTTCGGGATTTATTCTTTGAACAGACACGGTTTTATCTGCGAGTGGGACAAAAAACCGGATGTTGAAAAAAAACGGTCCGCATCGCCACGGCGTGCGGATACATCAGACGAGGGTATGCTGTCGATCGAATATGAAACCGCCGTAGAAGGTGCAGAATATGTGCTTTTGGTGGTAAAGGATGACAAATCGGTCGATTTGCTTTCTCCAGATAACCTCCTGTATATCGGACAGCAGGCCGCCGACAGCGAAGTGGTTACATTCAGCTATCCACGCAGCGAGGAATATCCCGATGCCCCGGCACACATTTACGGGCCGGACAAAAACGACGTGGCAGCCGACTACCTTAACGGCGACGTGGACGGGGACGGCGCGGTGAAGGCCGAGGACGCGCGGCTGGCGCTGCGGGCCAGCGTGAAGCTGGAACCGGACATTGTGGAAGGCACCGCCGCCTATCAGGCCGCCGACTATAATCAGGACGGCGAAGTGAAGTCCGAAGACGCCCGCGCCATCCTGCGCGTATCCGTCAAGCTGGACCCCTTCGGATAAACAGCCCGGACGATCAAAACATAAGATACAGAAACAGCGCCACGAAAAAAAGGCTCCGTCCATCGTTGGATAGAGCCTTTATTCTTTTCTATTCAGATCGCGCACTAACTGCATTATGTGTGAAGCCTGCTCCGGGGGGAGCCTTTTGATTTCTTCCAGCAACTCCGCCGCACCGTTGGGATCGGGAGAATTTGTATCAAAGAATTCCATGGGGCTGATCCCGAAATATTCGCAGATATAAAATAACCCCGGCAGCGACGGTATGCCATGCCTGTTTCTATTTTATTGATATAGCTGGAACTCTGCCCCAGCGACAAACTCATATCGCGCGCGGAGACAGCTTTTTGATTTCGCAACGCCGCAATCCGGTTGCACACAAAATCGATATAATCAAAATATTCCATAATGCGCCTCCGTTTTTATATGTATATTATAAAACTCCATGATACCGTAATTTGTATACTTAAAGAATAAATATCGCTTGACATACATCTTTTTAGAATATATAATGATGGCAAATGGGGATTTATAATCTCCATATTATTAAACACGGAGGGATATCCATGCGTCAGTTTCACCACAAAAAAACGATCTCCGCTTTTCTTGCGTTGATAATGCTGTGCAGCTTGTTCAGCGGTCTAACCTTTACCGCAACAGCCGCCAGCGTCAACGAAACGGAAAGCAATAATTCCACTGCAACAGCAAATGCGATTGCAATAGGAGATACCGTAAGCGGCGGTATTACCACAGAAGAAGACGTTGATTATTTTAAATTCACATTAACATCCGCGGGAAATCTGTCAATCAGATTTACGTCTTATATTGCATTCTATTCTCTCTATATTCTTGACAATGACGGGCAGGAAGTATGGTGGAGCGAAAGCAACGAGTGGGTGGCAGAAGCGGGTCGCATCACCAACACTCATCCTGTTGAGCTGGGAGCCAATACATATTATCTTAAAGTAGCGGGCACGGAATGGACCGGGACCCCGCACACGGGAAATTACAGCTTTATCACATCATTCGTTTCCGCCGGAGAGAACATTTCCGAGCCGAACCAGAATATTGTTTCTGCCGCGGCAATCAGTTTGAATACTGTAGTCAAAGGTCAGATCGCGGAAAATGACGAGGTGGATTATACATGTTTTACACTTCCGTCGGCGGGAAGGATCACTTTAAGATTCACTTCGGAAATCAACTATTACAGCCTGTATCTTTTGGATGAAGATGGCCATGAGCTTTGGTACAGCGTTGGAAACAGCTGGGTGGATGAAACACAAAAAGTGACGGATACGTATACTCTGGATCTGTTGGCCGGATCGTATTACCTGAAAATTGAAGGAACGAGTTGGGACAAGGACAGATATACAGGTAATTACAATTTTACCATAACCTTTACCAGCGCCAACGAGAATATCCCCGAACCTAACAATTCCATTCCCGCAGCATTCAACATCAATTTAAACACCACAAAAACAGGGCAAATTGCGTTAAATGACGAAGCGGATTACTTCAAATTTGTTCTTACGAAAAGCGACACCATCACCATCAATATAAAATCATGGATCGAATCGTATTCTTTGTTCCTCTATGATAAAGATGGTCAGGATGAATGGGAATGCAAAGGAAATGAGTACAACAGCACCACAGGGTATATTGAGAATTCTCATGAGATCGAATTAGACGCCGGTACTTATTACCTTAAGATGGAAGGCATAGGCTACTGGGGCGATAAGTATACCGGCAACTATCAGATCAGCATTGGATCCCTTCCTGCGCCGCAGAATGTAACGGCTGAGGCGACAAACGGCAACGAAATCACAGTCAAGTGGTCGGCAGTTACAGGGGCCACACAGTACAACGTCTACCGTTACAATGCCTCGAAAGCGGATTATACCTATCTCGGCACAACCTTCGCCTCCGCAGCAAAACCGACGCAGTATGTTGACACCGGCCTTACGGCAGGCTATGTCTATTACTACAAGGTCTGCTCAGTAAAGAAATCCTCAGGCACCACGAAGGTCAGCGATTTTTCCGGCGTAGCAAAAGCGCTGGCTGTTCCCTCCGCGCCCAAAAACGTCAAAGCCACGGGCGGCGTAAAGAAGGTCACGGTTTCATGGAACGCAGTTTCCGACGCCACCCAGTACAATGTATACCGCTACAATTCCACGCAGGCGGATTACCTCTATATCGGCACCACTTTTGCCACCGCCGCCAATCCGACGCAGTATACAGATACCGAACGGTACCCCAATACGACCTATTATTACAAAGTGGTCGCCGTGACGAAACGTGCCGCTGTCTGCAGCGGCGTGAGCTGCTCCACCTCCGGCGGCAAAACCGTCATAACATGGAAGGCGGTCGACTTCGCCGCGCGGTATAACGTTTACCGTTATAACAGCGCCTCAGGGTCATATACCCTGCTCGCGACGACAAAAACAAACAAGCTGACGACAGACGGCGCCGTCTCCTCCGGCAATATCAAAGTTACCGCCGAGATCGCGGCCGTCAGCATACTGTCCGCCAGCGCCAACGCCACCGCGCTGCCGGAACCCAATACGGTTCCCGCCGCCCCCAAGAACGTCAAGGCTGCCGCCACAGGCGCCGATCAGATCACGATCACCTGGGACGCGGTTGCCAACGCCACACAGTATAATGTTTACCGCTACAACGGCACAAAAAAAGAGTATGTGTACAAGGGAACCAGCTTTGCCGATCCGGCCGGCGCCACAACCGCTTCGCCTACACAGTATATCGACAACACCGTTTCCGGAGGCACCACCTATTATTACAA
>JAFRUW010000186.1 GCA_017438675.1 Oscillospiraceae bacterium
AAATACGCCCTGACGCGTCCCGTGAGCGAGAGGAACCCCGATCCCTATTACGCGGAGATGGAGGCGGAGACCCTCAGAAAGATCAATTCCACCGGCGTGGGCCCCCAGGGCTTCGGCGGGATAAACACGGCTGTGGCGGTAAATATCGAGACATATCCCACACATATCGCGGGGCTTCCCTGCGTTGTGAACGTGGGCTGCCATGTGACGAGGCACGCAAAAGCTGTGATCTGACACTTTAACGCAATTTCACAAAAAGTTTTAAAAAACCTCTTCACATATTGTGCATTTTGTGATATGATTTAACCATAGGATGGTACAGATCCTAATACATGAAAGGAGCTGACACAAATGAGGTTTACATTCACTGAGAAAAAGGTTCCAATCTCCGACAAACTGAAGGAATATGCCGAGAAAAAGATCGGCAAGCTGGATAAATTCTTCAGATCGGAGGCGGACGCCTACATTACATTCTCCATTGAGCGCGGCAGGCACATCGCTGAGGTCACTTTGAAGAGTGACGGCATGTTCTACCGTGTCACCGAGGCAACAGGAGATATGTACGCCTCAATTGATTCCGCCGCCGCGGCTATCGAGCGGCAGATCCGCAAGAATAAGACGCGTCTGGCAAAGAGACTGAGAGAGGGGATCCTTGAAAAGGAGATCGAGCCCGCTCCGGATCTTCCCATGGACGAGGACGACGAAGGCGAAGAGAAGATCGAGATCATCCGCAGGAAGCAGTTCTCCATCAAGCCCATGTCCCCGGAGGAGGCTGTCCTTCAGATGAACCTTCTCGGCCACGAGTTCTTTGCTTTCAAAAACAGCGAGGATGACAACGCCTTTGCCGTTGTTTACAAGAGGAAACAGGGCGGTTACGGCCTGTTCCAGGACGAATAATCCTTCTGTAAATGATAATACCGCGCCTCACGGCCCGTCCGTGAGGCGCTTTTCGTTGGGGTTTCCGCCGGATTTGCGAATTATGTGCGGGCTCCCGATAATCGCCTCTGCATCGGGTATGATCCCCGCCCGGCGCGTTATTTATGAACATTCTATAAAACTTAATTCCTCTGCTTGCGGCGGGCAACCGGGAGTGTTAAGATATACCCATCGCAGAATCTTAATTCAGGTGAAACTCTATGCTTCAGATCAAAAACATAAACAAGGTTTACCGAACCGGCAATCTCGTTCAGCAGGCGCTGAACGACGTGAGTCTCAGCCTCAGGGACAACGAATTTGTCGCTGTTCTGGGGCAGAGCGGTTCGGGCAAAACCACGCTTTTAAATATAATAGGCGGCCTTGACCGGTACGATTCCGGGGACCTCATCATAAACGGCGTGTCCACAAAAGAGTACACGGACAGGGACTGGGACTCCTTCCGCAACCACACCGTGGGCTTTGTGTTCCAGAGCTATAATCTGATCCCCCATCAGACCATCCTCGCCAATGTGGAGCTTGCCCTTTCCATCGGCGGTATTTCCAGAAAGGAAAAGACGAAAAGAGCCGAAGAAGTGCTTGAAAAGGTGGGACTGGGGGAGCACATGCACAAGAAGCCCTCCCAGCTCTCCGGCGGCCAGATGCAGCGCGTCGCCATTGCCAGGGCCCTTGTCAATGACCCGGACATACTCCTTGCCGATGAACCCACCGGCGCTCTCGACAGCGACACCAGTCTGCAGGTCATGGACCTTTTAAAGGAGGTGGCAAGCGACCGCCTTGTGGTCATGGTCACCCACAATCCCGAGCTTGCGGATAAATATGCCACAAGGATCGTCAGGCTGAAGGACGGGAGAATAATCTCCGACAGCGACCCGTTTATACCGGAAACCGGGGAGGAGACTGTTCACAGGAACATGGGCAAAGCTTCCATGTCGTTTTTAACATCCCTTGCTCTCAGCTTCAACAATCTCCGTACAAAAAAGGCAAGGACCATACTCGTTGCCTTTGCCGGCTCCATCGGCATCATCGGAATCGCCATGATCCTCTCCATGTCAAACGGCGTGAACAGCTACATTCACTCCATTGAGGAGGACACCATGCAGGGCTACCCGCTGGAGATCACCGACACCAGCTTTGATATGACCAGCTTTTACACATCGTTTCTGGATACTGCCAGATCCAAAGAGGAGCCGGAAAAGGGCAGAGAGGTCAGTGAGCTCCGTACCGTGACGGAGATGTTCTCAAATGTGGACTCCAACGATCTCAAATCCTTAAAGGAGTACATCGAAAGCGGCAAAACCGACATCTACGACCACGTAAAGGCCGTCGAATACGACTACAGCCTGACGCCTCAGATATATACCGACCGGGGCGGGGAGGTGCGCCGCGTAAATCCCAACGACAGCCTTGCCGCACTGGGATTTTCCTCAACACAGATGAGCGGCAACAGCGGCATTTCCTCCGCGTTCAGCAGCTTCCACCTCATGCCCCGGGATACCGATCTGTACGCGGGTCAGTACGACATCAGGGCGGGGCGCTGGCCGGAAAAGTTCAACGAGTGCGTTCTGGTGCTCTCAACCCAGGGGCAGGTCACCGATGTGACTCTGTACCTGCTGGGGAAAAAGGATATTTCGGAGCTGGACGAGGTGATACAGGCCTTCAGCGAGGGTTACTCCGTTGAGGATTCCTACGACAGCAGCGTGCGGTACAGCTATGACGAGTTTCTGGGCATAACCTTTAAGCTGATCGGCAGTTACGACACCTATGTCTACGACGGGGAGTACAAGGTCTGGACGGATAAGTCCAACGACAAGCGCTTTATGAGTCAGCTTATAAAGGACGGCGAGGAGCTGACGATAGTGGGCGTTGTTCAGCCGAAGGAAGACGTTGCGTCGCCTCTGCTCCTGAGGGGCATAAACTACCCCGCGTCCCTGATTGACCATCTGGCGGAGAATGCCGCAGAAAGCGAAATCGTTAAGGCTCAGCTCAAAAGACCGGAGGTCAATGTGATCACAGGCGTTCCCTTCGGTGAGGAATCGGAGCGGACAGAATTCGATATGGGTTCCCTGTTCAAGGTGGACGAGGAGGCCATCGGCGAAGCGTTTAAGTTCGATATGGATGAGCTTGACATGCCGTCAATGCAGGGCTTTGACCTTTCGGGCATCGATCTGTCCGGTATGGATCTCAGCGGGGCAATTGATCCGGGGGATATGGCCTCGGCCATGCCCAGCCTCACGCCGGAGCAGGTGGCCGAACTTCTGGGCAGCGTGAAGATAAACGTGACGGCGGAGGAGATGGAGAACCTTCTGCGCACCGTCCTTGCTGGATACGCCGACTACATCGACGACGACCCTTCCACCGACTATTCAAGACTGGGCGGCGCTGTGGAGAGCTTTATGCGGACCGAGGACGCCCGGGAGATCCTGCGAAACGAGATCAGGGATATAATTTCCGAAAACAGCGAGAAAATGATCACCCGGTCCCAGCTTGAGAGGATCGTGGGGAACATTATGGCGGGCTATCCGGATTATGTGGAGGCCAATTCCACCGACGGTGAGAGCAGCGCCGCGCTTCTTACAGGGTACCTGCGTACACCGGCGGTGCAGACAATAATCACAAACAGCGCGGCGGAGCTGAGAGAACAGGTTTCATCCATGGGTGTTTCCCGGGAGCAGGCGGAAAAGGCGGCAGAGGCGCTTTACAACGGTTACGTGGAATACGCAAAGGCAAACGACCTTCCAGACCCGTCAAAGCTGTCGGAATCCGTCAGGGGCTACATGGCCACGCCGGAGGCGCAGTCGGTGATCTCCGAAGGAGTGTCAAAGGCCCTGGACACCTCGGAGCTTGAAAAGAAGGCGGCGGAAATGATGTCGTCGTACACCGGGGCAATAGGGGAGCAGATCTCCAAAATGATGGGCGAGGCCATGAAGCAGATAGCGAAGCCCCTGACAAACAGCATTTCAAAAAGCCTTGAAGGGCTTATGAGCGGCATGACGGAGAATTTCCGGTCCATGTTCAATGTTGACCCCGAGGCAATGGCAAACGCCTTTACAGCGAATATGGACGCTGAGGAGCTCCGGGATCTGATGATGTCCCTCATGTCCACCGAAAAGTCAAGCTTTGAGAACAACCTGAACAAGCTGGGGTACGCCGACCTTGACAATCCCAGCACCATCACCATTTACCCCATAAACTTTGACAGCAAGACACGGGTGAAGAGCATACTCGACGGGTACAACGACATGCAGGCTGCGAATGGCAGGGAAGAAAAGGTCATTAAGTACACCGACATGGCCGACGCTCTCATAAGCTCCGTCACCACCATCGTGAACGCCGTGAGCTACGTGCTTATAGCCTTCGTGGGCGTGTCCCTTGTGGTGTCATCCATAATGATCGGCGTCATAACGTATATAAGCGTCCTTGAACGGAGCAAGGAGATCGGCATTCTCCGTGCCATCGGCGCGTCAAAGCGGAACATATCCCAGGTGTTCAACGCCGAGACATTTATTATCGGCGGCCTTGCCGGACTTTTCGGCATCGGCATCACATGGCTTCTGCTGATACCGGTGAATATCATTCTCCGGGCGCTTACGGAGCAGCAGAACATTAACGCCGTTCTTCCCGGCGGGGCGGCGGCGATCCTTGTGCTGCTCAGCATATGCCTGACACTGATCGGCGGTATAATCCCGTCGAAAAAGGCCGCAAGGAGAGATCCCGTGGCGGCGTTGAGATCGGAATAATGAGCCCATGCTTCAAAACAAATCTTGCGATTTGTTTTGAGTAAGATGCGCTGCAGCGGCGCTATTCTCAAACAAAGCCCCTGCTATGTTTGAAGCATGTCGACAAAGTCAACATGCGCAAAAAACCCTTCCGGATGATTCCGGAAGGGTTTAATACTTTGTTCCTTAATTACTTGCTCTTCTTTTTGGAGTTGGTGTCCTCCACCTCGACCTCGTCGAAGTGCTTTACATGAGCGGTGATGGGATCGGTGAGCTCGTCGTCGCTCTTCATCTTTCCGCCGTTTACAACCAGATTGGTGATGATACCGAAGATAAGAGCTGTTGCGAGAGCGGTGATGGTGAGGAGGGAGGAGCCGGTGGTCTTGTTTACGCCGAACTCAAGGGTCAGACCGCCGATGCCTGTTACCAGGATCGCGCTGACGACGAAGAGGTTCTTGTTGTTGCCCAGGTCGACCTTCTTGAGCATCTGGAGACCGGATACCGCGATGAAGCCGTAGAGAGCTACGCAGGCGCCGCCCATGACGCACTTGGGAATGGTGTTGATGACAGCAACGAAGGGTGTGAAGAAGGACAGGACCATGCAGCCGACAGCCGCGGTGAGGATGGTCACGATGGAGGCGTTGCCGGTGATGGCCACGCAGCCGATGGACTCGCCGTATGTGGTGTTTGCCGCGCCGCCGAAGAAGCCGCCTACGATGGAGCCTACGCCGTCGCCCAGGAGGGTCTTGTCAAGACCGGGATCGGTGATGAGGTCGCGGTTGATGATGTTGCCCAGGTTCTTGTGGTCGGCAATGTGCTGAGCCAGCTCAACTACGGCGATGGGTACAAAGGTCAGGGCGATGTTGCCGAAAGCGGTGGCGTCAAGGGGATACTGGCCGTTTGTCTGGATGGCCTTCAGGAGAGTGAACTTGGGGTAGTCAAGAATGGAAGCAAAGCGGAAGGGGGTGAAGGCGCTGTTCAGAGCGTCAAAGGACATGATCTGAAGTGCCTCGATGTTTGCTGCCCTGCCGATGAGGGTGAGGACTAGAGCAACAGCAAAGCCCATGCCGATACCGATGATGAAGGGGATAAGCTTCAGCGTCTTGCTGCCCTTGATGGAGACGTAAACGATGGTGAGGAAGGTGATGGCGCCTACCAGGATGGTGATAAGGCTGTAATTTGCGCCGCCGTTTGTTGCCATCCAGGAGGTGGCGGTGCCGGAAAGGGAAAGACCGATGAGGGCAACGATGGGTCCGATAATGACAGCGGGCATAAGCTTATTGACCCACTTGGAACCCACAGCCTTGATGATGAGAGCGATAACCACATATACGAGGCCTGCCAGTGTGATACCGATGATAACGCCCCAGTAACCGTAATTCTGGCCGATGACTGCCGCGTAAGCGCCAAGGAATGTGAAGGAAGAACCCAGGAAAACAGGGCTTCTGCGCTTTGTGAACAGGATGTACACGATGGAGCCGATACCTGCGCCGAAAAGTGCGGCGGCGGGATCGAAGGAAAGGGTGCTGACGCCGTCACTCATTGTAAAGCCGCTCATCAGCATGGGAACCAGCAGGGTAGCGGCCATGATGGCGATCATCTGCTGGAACGCGAACGTCAGGGTCTGCGAGAATCTGGGCTTATCACTGACATCATAAATAAGTTTCATTGATCTTCTCCTTTGTTTTTCTTTGAAATTCCTAAAGTATACTACCACAATGATTTTGCTAATTCAACGATAATTCGGCATTAAAAACAAATTCTCGGTATTGTTCAAAAACCGACATTTTTCACACTGAAAACATGTGCAATTCATCCTCCGTAAATACGGGAATCCCGTTATCGGCGAACAGCTCCGCGGTGACTCCGTTCCCCTGGCGCTTTGCGCCTGTGAAGGTGCCGTCGTAGATGACGCCTTTGCCGCATGAAGGGCTGTTCGCCTTCATTATGGCGGCGTCGGCGCGGTTCAGCTTTGCCAGCAGGAGGGCCGCCTCGGCGCCCTTTGTGTACTCCTCCGTGACATCTTTTCCGTTTACCGTAATTACACGGTCGCCCACGCGCTCCGCCGGATCCCGGGGTGTGGGAAGACCGCCCATTTGCTCGGGGCAGACAGCGATGAGAGTATGTTCCTCCGCGAGGGCAAGAACAGCCTCATTTTTACAGCAGTCCCCCTTGTATCTGCATTCGCATCCCAAGAGACAGGCGCTTACGATAATTTTGCTCATTTCTCCGTCCTCCTGACGCTGTTTTACTAAAATGATATTGCGGTTCAGACCGGTTTGTGATATTATAACACATAATACGACAGTTTGCACTTTTGCATTTCGGGAATAATATCGGCAAAATATGAGAGGAGTATTATCATGGAAGATTTTCTGAAGAATGTAACCGTTTTTGACCATCCCCTTATTGCCCATAAGATCAGCCTTATCTGCGATGTTCACACCGGATACAAGGAATTCGGCGAGCTGGTCAATGAGCTCAGCATGCTTATGGGCTACGAGGCGCTGAAGGACCTCAAGACGAAGGAAGTTGAGATCCCGGCTCCCATTTCCACTTTCAAGGCTCCCGTGCTGGACGAGGAATTCACCATCGTTCCCATCCTTCGCGCCGGTCTCGGCATGGTGGAGGGCCTGAGAATGCTGTCCCCCACAGCCAAGGTGGGTCACATCGGCCTTTACAGAGATGAGGAAACCCTTGAGCCCCAGACCTATTACTTTAAGCTCCCGGACGACGTGGCAAACGGTCAGGTCATTATAGTCGACCCGGCTCTGGCCACCGGCGGCAGCGCCGACGCAGCTATCCAGTACATCAAGGACGCCGGCTGCAAAAAGATCAAGTTCATGTGCCTCTTCGCGGCACGTCAGGGCCTTGAGCTCCTTTACAAAAATCATCCCGACGTTCCCATCTACGCCGCAAAATACTGCCCGGAGCCGCTTAACGAGAACGGCTATATCGTAACCGCAGCAGGCGACGTGGGCGACAGAGTCTGCGGAACAACCAGCTACAAACCCAACAAATAATACAATAATAAAATATCACGGCCGGGGCATTTTCTGCCCCGGCTTTTCAGGACGGTGAGACAATGATCATCTATGCCACAGAGAATACCATCCGGGACTATAACGTTAAAATGCCTGATGAGCTTCGTTACCCCGTAAGCGTCATTGCCCAAAGCGTCATCGCCAGGGAATCTGGGGACGATCTTCTGAAATGGGGGTGCGCCGCATTTGAAATTGACGGTGTGAACTGCCTTCAGCTTACAAATTTCGCCGGTTTGCTCACGGTATTCCTCATAAAATGGGAGGAAAGCGACCTCCACAACCTGTCACAGTATCTGCTGCAGTATCTCTACGACATATACAGCGGGGACAGCGAGGCGGAGCGGTGCATCGGCTGTATGCTTCAGGAGACCCAGAGCGTATGCTTTGCGAAGCTCATGGACGGCGGCGTGAAAACCGCCATGGAGAGTATCAGACACGTCGCCGCCAATGACGGCAATCGGTTCTTTGACTACATCTCCGACGGGGTCATGCGGACACGTGACATAAACAGGGATATGAATTTTGCCTGGTACACCTCCGGGGCCACAGGCAACGAGCATCCCGGTGAGTATTTCAGGAAGCTCATTGCGGAGAGGTACAGGGACACGGAGCTCATTCACTTCCCCCTGTGGAACGGCAGGTGCTCCTGCGGGAGAAAGCACTGAGTCCGCTTGTGCAAAATGACGGAGATCTCTTTTGTAACGGCTCTGTAATTGACAGTACGGGCAAATGGGATTATAATACAATTTGATGGCGCGGCGAGGTTTTGTCATTGCGCTGTCAGACAATTCTAACGGGAGGTATTTTAATGAACTCTGTTAAAAAGTACATCGCGGAATTTATCGGTACATGCGTGCTGGTTCTTTTCGCCTGCGGAGCGGCTGTCGTATGTCAGTGTTCCGTAGAAAACGGCGCCGGCTACCTGCTGACCGCTCTCGCGTTCGGTCTTGTCATAGTAGCAATGGCCTATTCCATCGGCAACATTTCCGGCTGTCACATCAACCCCGCGGTTTCCATCGCAATGCTTGTAAGCAAAAAGATGTCCGTTAAGGACTTCGTCGGCTACGTTGTCGCTCAGTTCCTGGGTGCTATCGTGGGCGCGGCTCTCCTGATGCTCTTCGTGGGTAAGGACAGCGGCCTGGGCACCAACGCTCTGTTCAACGGCAATATCGGTCTCTCCCTTCTTATTGAGATCATCCTCACCTTCGTGTTCGTAATTGCGATCCTTGGCGTTACATCCAAGCAGGAGAACAGCAATATCGCGGGCCTTGTCATCGGCCTGTCCCTGACGCTGGTCCACATTCTGGGCATCGCCTTCACCGGCACATCCGTGAACCCCGCCCGCAGCTTCGGTCCGGCTCTCTTCGTCGGCGGCGAGGCTCTCGCAAACGTGTGGGTATTCATCGTTGCTCCCCTGATCGGCGGCGTTCTCGCGGCCATTTGCTACGGTTTCCTTTCCAAGGAAGACTGATAAAAGAATCTGAATCATCAAAAGCCCCGGATCTCCGGGGCTTTTTTGTGATCTAAACGGCGGGCGATCAATGATCGCCCCTACGGGTGCGGTGCTTTCAAATCCGTTTTTTAATTCAACGAATTAAAAAACACCGCAATTATTCATTTCCCATTTTCAATTTTTCATTTAAAAAAGCACCCGTTTCCGGGTGCTATTTTCTGATCAGAAGCTCGATATGCCGTAGGTGTTTACGAGAGCGTCCAGCTTGACGCCCTTTTTGCAGAGGGGACATTCATGGGCGACGGTGCTCATATAATCGCCTAAGATCTTGCTGTGGAACACGCTGATGACCGGGAAGTCAAGGCACTTGTCCACACAGGTGAAGATGGAGCAG
>JAFRUW010000187.1 GCA_017438675.1 Oscillospiraceae bacterium
AAAAGTCCTTCTTTTTATTTCGGAGCGGTTCGGCCGTTCCTGCGGAAAGGCCCAAAGCTTCGCGCAGGCGGCCTGTTATTCCTGCGCCCGTCAGCGGCGCGCCCGTGACCGCGGCGCCCCGGAAAGGACAGAAAACGGAGCCCTTTGACAGCCCCCACACAAATTGGTACAATATTCTTAAGATTTCTTAAGAAACTGCTCGAAGAACTAAGGAGGGCATCATGAGTAAAATGCTTGAAAGATCCATTAGTTTCTGTCTGGCTGCTCTTATGTTTTTGTCCTGCGCGGCGTTTTGTTTTGCGGAAGATGGAGGCGCGAGCCGGGAAAACCAACCTGAGCCAAGAAGCTGGGTAAGACTGGGCGGCGCCAACAGATATGAAACGTCGCTGGCGATAGGAGATGAAGTCGGAAAAAGCAACTCATATTCATCTGCATATGAAGGTGTAGTAATAGCAAGCGGTAACGGTTATGCCGATGCATTGAGCAGCGCTTGTCTGCAGCATACAGGTTATGCACCGGCTCCGGTATTGCTTGTGAAAGATGATCCGCAAGTTATGAGGATGATAGCGGAGGACATTCGTGAACATTTTGCGCGTAACGGATATGATCTGACAAAGCAGATATGGATCGTGGGTGGATATGGCGCTGTGTCACCTAAAATGGAGGAATACCTCAGGGATGCCGGGATAACCAGATGCCCTGTCATCAGATTGGCCGGAGCTGACAGATTTGAGACAAACCTGAATGTCCTGAATATGTACGGCAATGTCCAAAGACCGCTTATCGTCTGCAGCGGCTACAGCTTTGCGGATGCTCTCAGCGCATCCGCCTGCAAATGTGACATTATGCTTGTCGGGGATTCATTGACCAAGGCACAGGAAGATCATATCCGGACTCGTTTACGATCATATAAACCCGACAACACTTGTGTTATCGCCGGCGGGACGGGTGCGGTTCCGGAAAACGTGGAGAACAGGCTTGCCGAGTTGGGAATGGATACTGTGCGGTTGGGAGGAAAGGACAGATACGAGACATCATATATGATCGCGGAGTATTTCTTCAAGGAGAATCCGTATTATGCAATACTCGCGTATGGAGGGGATTATCCCGATGGCCTGTGCGGCGGACCGCTTGGTTCGGCAAACGGCGGACCTGTTATTCTGGTCGATGATGCGCATCTGGACTACGCGATAAAGTACTCCGGAGAACACACCTCGGTAAGGATATTTAAGGTACTGGGCGGTGAGGCACTGATCCCGAATGAGACCGTAGAAAAAATAGTGTATGCCGGTGAATAGCGTATAAAACAAAACATGAGAGGGGCGCCCGCAGGGGCGCCCCTTTTGATGAGGCGGGATATGTGGTAGAATATCGGAAGTGAACAGACGGTTGCGGGGCAGCAAAGGAGTTGATCAAAAATGCCGCTTGAGATAGTAAGGGCCGCCGAGGCTGAGCTCGGCGCAGAGGTATATATAGGCGAGTCGTTCTTTGACAAGGACGCGCAGACGCCTGCGGATTTCTACCGCGAGTATCTGGACTCTGCCGCGAAGCCGGGGTTCGGGGCGGTGGCGGTCCCGCTCATTACGGTGGACTGGGACGATACGCCGAAGGACGAGCTGCTTGACAGGGCGGTCTCTTTGATCGGGGGATTCCTGGAGGGGCAGCCGGAGGAGATGACGGTCTATCTGACCGTGGAAGACGACGATATGGGAGCGTTCACCGGCGAGCGTT
>JAFRUW010000188.1 GCA_017438675.1 Oscillospiraceae bacterium
CAAGTTTTCGCTTGCTGAAATCTGGGGTTCTTTGACAGACTGAAACGCCCTTCGGGAATCCCGAAGGGCGTTTGCGTATGGTTTTTGGAGGGTAATGAAGAAATCTTAATCAAGGCCAACGATACGGCGGGCGACGGTAATGATGTCTGTATTGCCGATTGCTTCGTCGCCGTCCATGTCGCCGAAGGCGGCGACAAACTCATGCTGGAAGGAATCCTCCTCGATGAGGTTTACCACATACCGGGCCACAAGGATGAGATCGGCATTTGAGATCTCGCCGTCCACGTTGACGTCGCCGGGGATGCCTGTGCCGAGAAGCTCACCCGTTTCCGCGTCATATTTGACCCACAGGATGTCGCCGCCGTGATCCTTGGGCGTGTCCTTCCAGGTCGAGGGATACAGGCCAACCGCACGGACGTTTTTGAAGGAATCGGTCATGGCAGGTGCATCGGGATTATTGAAGAAGAGAGTGGAAAGATTCGGGCAGTCATTGAAGGCATTTTTGCCGATATGGGTGATCTCGCCTTGGAGCGAGATGTATCCTATGTATTCGTTCCCAGCGAAGGGGGAAGCGCCATCGCCCTCGGCAGCGTAATCCGGTATTGCGCCGGAGCCGGATATGTGAAGTATGCCCTCGGTGAGGAGCATCCATCCCAAGTTTTCACCTAATAAGCCTTCATCCAAAATACCGTACCATGTGATATCGGCCGTCGTGAGTGGGAAATCATAAATGCTTTCCCATCTTGAATACTTGGCGTAATAGTATCCCGTTGCGGTGACTCCGGTAAAGGAGTCGTCGCTGAAGATGACAAAATCACCCGCAAAAATAAGATACATAAGATTTGAGCATCCGGCAAAGGCGCCGGGTTTTATGGTCTTGACGGTTTCGGAAACGAGGTAGACAGTTATTCTGGTCGGTGCTTTCACCACGGTCTTCATGTCCTTGGTAAGAAGCACTCCGAAATTATCACTTGCATAATAAGGGTTTTCCTCTTCCACATAGTATTCGTAAATGTTGGGACAGCCGGTAAAATTAGGCAGATTGATGTTGTTTACACTTTCCGAAATGTAAACAAACTCCAGATTCGGGAAATCGTGGAAGAAATTCGCGGGGATGCCGAGAGCGACGTCAAGGTAGATGGATGTGATACTGTCCTTGTATTTTGACCAGGGCTCCTTTATTGTGCCGGAGATGGAGTCGCCCACAACAACGAGAGTGCCGTCGCTGTACACGCCCCATTCTATTTTACTGTATTTGCCGTAGTCGATAAGCTCCGGCTCATCCTCGTCCGCCAGGACGGAGGAGGGGAGAAGCGTTGCCGCCATGACAAGACACAGCAGAAGAGCAAAAAGCTTTTTGATCTTTTTCATTTGTGTACTCCTTTCGCGTCTTTGATTATGATTAATTATACTAAACTGTTTTTATCCGTCAAGACCCACGATTGCCCGGGCGATGGAGATTATGTCTGTATTGCCGATGGCGCCGTCGCCGTCCACATCGCCGAGAGCCTCAATATTGGCGTAGGTTTCGGACTTCGGATCTATGAGCTTTACCACATAGCGGGCCACCAGGATCAGGTCGGAGTTGGACAGCTCACCGTCAACATTTACGTCGCCGGTGTAGGCGTAGTTTACCCAGTATATCTCTCCGCCGTAGTTTAAGCAGATATCGTCGGTCCATGTGTCGCTGTACACGGGGACGTAGGCCACGGCCTCCACGCCTGAGAACACGTTGGTTCCGAATTTCGGCGCGTCGCCGTAGAAAACAATCTCCTGAATGTTTTTGCAGCCGCTGAAGGCGTTGTTTCCGATGCGCGTCGCGCCGTCGATCTCAACAGCCAGGATATCTTCTTTATACTCCGCCCAGGGAGCCGCATTTGAGCCGGAGGCGGAATAGTTTGTCATTGCGCCGCTGCCGGTTATTGTGAGGACGCCGTCACTGGTCAAGACCCATTCAAGATCATTGCCGCACTTGCCGGAATCAATTACAAAGGGGATTCCGTGCCATGTGAGCGGTCCGCCGTTGTTATAGGGAGGGTCTTTTAACCAGCCGGGGAGCATGGGGTAGTACACGTCTGCGGTCACATTTTTAAAAGCATCAGTATCAATTACCGGAGCATCGCCTAAGAATCCTATCTCGGTCAGGGAAGTACAGCCGTTGAAAGCGTTTCGCTTGATTTCTTTTACGTTTTCCGGGACGATAATTGCAGTCAGAGAAGTGCAATCTTGAAATGCCCAGCCGCCTATTTCAGTCAGAGATTCCGGGAAGATGACGCCGGTGAGCTTTGAACAGTTTCTGAATGCTCTGTTTTCAATAATCATAACTGTGTCAGGGAGTGTTGCTTCTTTAAGGGAAATGCATCCCTCAAAAAGTGAATTGCTTATAACTGTCAGCCCATTTGGTAATACGACACTTTCAAGGGAGGTACATTTTTCAAAAGCCTTTTCGCCAAGCTCTGTCATGTAGTCCGGAAAATCAACTGCTTTAAGATTTGCGCAGCCTGAGAATGCATACGAACCGATGCTTTTAACGCTGTCGGGTATGGTGATTTCTGTAAAGTTACATACCCTGAAAGCCGATGAACCGATGCTGGACAGCCCTGAGGGAAGATCAGGGGCAGCAAGCTTCGGACAGCTTGCAAATGCATAGTCCTGAATGGTTGTGACGCTGTCGGGGATGTTAACCTTTTCAAGATTATCACATCCGCAAAAGGCATCATAACCGATTGATGTGATCCATTCGGGAATTGTTACCTCTGTGAGAGAATCGCAGGATCCGAACATGTTATCAGGAATAACGGTCATGTTTTTGTTGAAAGACGCATTTTCAAGAGAATAACATAAGCTGAAAATGCCTGTGCCGAATTTGTTGACACTTTCCGGGATCTCAAAGCTCTTAAGAGAGGTACATAATCTGAACGCATCGTTATCAATGCGGATCAGATTATCTGGTAGTGTTATATCAACAAGAGAGCTGCAGTTTAAAAATGCGTTCTTACTGATCCCTGTGGCTTTGGCAGGCAAGGCAATTCTCTCCAGAGAGATGCATTCATTAAAGCATGATTCGGGTACTTCCCAAAGAGCTTCCGACATTCTGACGGTCTTGAGGGCAGCACATTTGTTAAAAACACTTTTCCCCAGCACGGTGACGCTGTCAGGCATTTCAATACCGGTAAGCGAAATGCAGTTTGAAAAGGCACTGTCACCTATACTCGTCAGTCCTTCCGGAAGCTTTACCCCGGTAAGTTCCCGACAATCGTCAAAAGCATTGTTATCAATAGAGGTCACGCTGTCCGGGATGGTGTATTCGCCGGAAAGTGTCTTCAGCGCATAGACGACCTTGGTTTTGTCTCTGTTGAATACAACTCCGCGATCATCAGAGCTGAAATAGGGATTGTTTTCATCAATGGAGAAACCGGTAAACTCCTTCATGTCGTGATATATTGTCCAGTCAATGCTCTTAACTGTTGAGGGAATACTGATTTCAGAAAAATCTTTACATCCGATAAATGCTTTTCCAAGGGCTTCGACGCCTTCCAACAGGGTCGCTTTTTTCAGGGAGAAACACCAACCAAAGGTTTCTCCGTCAAGGGTTTTCACATTACCGGGAATCGTTATTTCGGTCAGAGAATCGCAATCTGAAAACGCTCTGAATCCGATCCTCTCCACCTTGGGTGGTATGCTGATGATCGGGAGCGATTCACAACCCGAGAATGAGTAATTACCGATTTCAGTGATATCAGGGGGGAGCGTGATGCTTTTTAATGACCTACAGCTATAGAAGGCGTATGAGCTCAGTGATGTTACACTGTCAGCAATAATTACTTCCTCAAGATTATAGCATCTCATAAAGCTCTCAATGGAGAGAGAGGTTACGCCATCTTCAATTACCAACTTTTTAATGTCATCACAGAAGTCTTCGCGACCAAATTTTTTGTTTATCGCTCCTTCGCCGGAAATCGTCAGTGTTCCGTCATCAGTGAGCGTCCATGTCACGTTGTCACCGCAGGTTCCGCTGGCCACAACCTCGGCCGCCGATGCGGTGGAGGCAATGATGCCGAATGTCATAACGATACAAAGCGTAAGGGCAAGAAGTTTTGTGATCTTTTTCATTTGTTTTCTCCTTTCGGGTGCGGGGTGTATCTTATTAACGGCCGACGATGGCCCGGGCAAGGTGGATGATATCGGTATTGTCGATCTCACCGTCGCGGTCCATGTCGCCGTAACGGAGTACGTTTATGTAGCCGGGGGTGAAGACGTCAATAAGATGCACCACATAGCGGGCCACCGTGATGAGATCCGCGTTTGTAAGCTGACCGTCGAGGTTTACGTCGCCGGGGAAGCTGTAGGCTGCAAGTACGATGCCTGACGTGTCGATGGAGTCAGGCAGGCTGAGCCATGAGGGGTTGTTTGCCGGATAGAATATTGTACATTTAAAACCGGAGAAAGGCGCAGAACCTGACAGGAAGTTCGGCATGTCGCCGTGGAAAACGATTTTCGTCAGGCCGGTACACCCGTTTATCGCGTCTGTGTTAAAGGACTCGGTGGGCGGCACTTCTATACTCTCAAGTGATTTGCAGTTAAGGAAAGCGCTGCCGTCGAGACTCTTTACACTGTCGGGGATCACATAATCGCCGGAGAGAGTGGAGGGAGCTTTTATGAGGTTCGTTTTCTCCGCGTCAAACAGGACCCCGTTTTCATCGGTGACATAGAATCTGGTCTCGGAAACGATACCCGTGAGGCTGAAGCACTCATCAAAGGCCCCGCCGCGTATATCCACGACGCTTTCGGGGATCGTTATGGTGCCCTCGTATCCGCCCGGCACGAACAGCAGAACGCTCTTGTCCTTGCTGTAGAGCACCCCGTTTTCGTCACTTGAATAATAGGGATTGTCCGGATCGACGCGGATGCTTGTGAGATCGGGGCAGCCGGCGAAATTGTCAACGCAGTACGGTGAATCCTCGTTGTAGCCGAAGGCTGCCGACGCGGGTATGGTGACGCTTGTGAGGTTGGGGCAGCCGTTAAAGGCGTTATAGCAGATCCACTTTACGCTGTCGGGGATCACATATTCGCCGGTCAATCCGCCGGGAACCGCGAAAAGGGCGGTCTTGTCCTTACTGTACAGAGCGCCTCTTTCATCGACGGAATAGTAGTCGTTTTCGGGGTCGACGGCGAAAGATCTGAGCGAGGCGCATCCGGCAAAGGCGAGGGGATCTA
>JAFRUW010000189.1 GCA_017438675.1 Oscillospiraceae bacterium
ATCTGACGGGTGGATGTCTGGGGATTGCCGCACCAGTTGGTGGTGAGGAAAGAGACAGCGAAATCGTCCACCGTGGCAGTTCTTGCCTCGATGTTCTTTTCCGCTTCGATAACCACGGCATAGACTTCCTCGCCGTAGCCGTAGCACTTGGAGTAGATATCGAAGTTGCCTCCGATAACTGCCTCCTCGTCATCTGCCATTGCGACAGCAGACAACGCGAATACCAGCGCGATGCACAAGACAAGCGCCAGTGCCAGGGATAATTTTTTCTTCATGGTTCTTCTCCTTTTCTAAAGAATTTTTTATAACAAAGGCTTTCACCTGTGTTACCGAGGGACATTTTTAATATCGGCAAATACAAATTCTGCAAAATGCATAACAGCACAGTCTGTCAATACAAATTATTCCACAATTTGAATATTTTGTCAACACATTTCGCATAATAATTATTTCACAAACGATTGATTTGGCGCCGGCAAACGATGATTAAAGCATCGGCGCCTTGCCGGCTGTTTGTGTGAGGCGATGCTGCGTGTCGGAAAAATAAAGAGGGGCTGTAGCAAAATACGTTTTTTGCTACAACCCCTCGGATGATTATGGAATTGCTGACGGACTGTCTATTTTTCGATTATTTCAAAGGCGGTACCGGAGCCGGTGCGATCCGCGTACCCCGCGCCTTCGGGCGTTATGCCGATGAGGATCACCGTGCCGCCCTCGGTGACGGAATAAACCCTGAGACTGAAGCCTTCAAAGGTGAAGTCGGGCTCATAAAGGGCAATGCTTTCCGAAGCGGGTTTAGCGCCGGTGATCGCCTGATAATACTCCGCGGCGCTTTGCATCAGCGGATCGCCGGCGACGGGCTCCGCCTCATAAAGAAGGTCTTCGATGTTCTGATAATCCGTGCCTTTGAGGGAGGTGTCCACATAGCACACACCGTCATCGTTCACGGCAATGAGACAGATGGCGTCCACGCTGCTGTAAGCCGTGAATGAGGTGAACTCTCCGCCGCTTATGACAATGGTACCCTGGGGAACCAGAGTGTAATCGCCCGGACCGCGATAATCCTCCAGATACGCCGCCGCGTATGATTTAAGCGTCTCGGTATTGTCGGAGCCGGAGAACTCGTCGTATACCTCAAGGTTCAGGAGATCGATAAGATCATCCTCGTTCTCCTCGCCGTTATAGGCATACTCCAGGCAGTATATGTTGTCGTCGGTAAGTGTGTATATATAGTAGTAGCTGGAATCGTCTTTTACGTAGATATCTCTGTCAAAGCTGTTGGATGAGAGCATTTTGGAGTACATATCCACATCCATCGCCTCCGGGTATTCCTGAGCGGAAAGACCGGAAAACCTGTTTTCGGCAATGGAGAGCTTTATGGAGAGATCCTTATCCTCATCTTTGAACTCGTAGTAGTCTTTGCCGGAGTCGGTCAGGGTAAAGCTGGCAGGGTAGGTCAGCAGGAAACCGTCATCCTCGGAGCCGAAGGAAGAGACTTCGGTTTCGGAGGCCGAGACAGGGGGAGCATGGGATTCCCCGGATTCCTGCGTCATGATCCCGCAGCCCGAGAAAAGCATGGCGCAGATAACGGCAAGCAGTACCAACCGTTTCATATCAGTGGAAGAACCCCGATAAGGACGATTGGAAATAAAGCACAAGAATACCGATCAGAATCGAAGCGGCGCCTATGGCGATGATAAGCCAGTGGGAGGCGGCGGTGGACAGGATATCCTTTGACACGTCGTAATACATGGTTTCCGCCGTGCCCACGGGATTCTTAGTCTTGTTGCCGCATTTCACCGTTTTCTCTTCGCCGCAATAATCAAACGTGTATTCCGTGTACAAAAACCGTCCAGAATCGCTTTTGGCTATGTTTTTCAGTGTTGCCTCTACCTTTGCCATGCCTGCTTTGCCTGAGCCCTTCACGGCGGAGTATATGACCATGATCCCGACTGCGATGAGGAAGAAGCCGAGAAACGCAAATGGACGCATACGAACACCTCCAGAGGGGTCGGAGCGGATAAAACGAACAATACCCGCAATTATAAAATATGTGATAATTATACACAATGTTTCCCCTTGTGTAAATGACATACTGGTTACAAAGTTCGGAAAATGGCTGAATTATTGTAATTTTTTGTGAGATTTGAAGGGACGTTCCGCTGAAAACAAAGCCAAAACCGAAGCCCGGAAAACAGACTTCGGTTTTACTGGAAACTTTCGGATTTGTTTTGAAGAGTTATATCACGATCCCGCCGTTGGGGCTGATGACCTGACCGGTGATGAACCGTGCCTTTGGGGAGACAAGGAACGATACGGTTTCGGCGATGTCCTCCGGCGTTCCGATGACGCCGAGGGGTGTCTCGTCCTTCAGCGCGTCGATATCCTTCGCAGTGAGGTGCTTGTTCATGTCCGTGTCGATAACTCCCGGAGCTACGCAGTTCACCGTGATGTTTGACGGCCCCAGCTCCTTTGCCAGAGCCTTTGTGAGCCCGATAATCGCCGCCTTGGTGGCGGAATACGCCGCCTCGCAGGAGGCGCCGGTGATACCCCATATGGAGGATACCGTCACGATGGAGCCGGCCTTTTCGTGTATCATGTGGGGCAGGGCGCATCTTATGCAGTTATACGTCCCGTCTACGTTTACGGCAAAGATCCTTCTCCACTCTTCGGGGGTGACGTCGGTAAACAGGCCGGTGATGCTGATCCCGGCGCAGCAGACGAGAATGTCCACGGGACCGATAAGGTCAAACATTTCCTTCACCCGGCCGCTGTCCGCCACGTCGCACCGAACTGCCCTGCAGCCCAGCTCCATGGCCAGATCAGCCGCCGCGTCCCCGGAATTCAGATACGTTATCACCACGTCATAGCCGTCTCTTTGGAGGGCTTTGGCGCAGGCGGCGCCGATACCCCGTGACCCGCCGGTTATAAGTGCAGTTTTCATATTGTTACCTCCTGCCGCAGACCGGCATTATTTTAAAATAACAGTGAAGACGATGGAATCATCGGAATCGCAGTGAGCGTAGATCTCACCGCCGTGGGCGTCAACTATTGCCTGCGCCACAGCCAGGCCTATGCCGCTGCCGGACGTCTCTTTGGAGCGGGAGCTTTCCCCTGTGTAAAAGCGGTCGAACAGCCTCTCCACATCCAGACCCCTCACCTGATCCGATGTGTTGAAAAGGGAGAGATATATGCTGTTCTTGAAGCGGGAGAGATCAAGCTCGATCCTGCCGCCGTCGTTGGTGTATTTGATGGCGTTGTCGCAGAGGATGGCAAGGAGCTTCCGCAGGTACACATCGCTGCCGCTTATGATTATCCCCGGCTCGATGTTCTGGCTGTAGCAGAACCCCCTCAGCTCCGCCATATCCCGGAAGGGTTCGGCGATTTCGGAGACAAGGGCGGAGAGGTCGAAGTTTTCAAAGCGGAGGGCGACGGTGTCCTCACTGAGCTTCGACACGTCTATGAGATCGGTCACCAGCTTTTTCAGCCGGGACACCTGCTTTTTCGTACTGTCAACCCAGGGGTTATCCCCGTCCTCAAGGCTCAGCACGTCCATATTCGCTCCGATAACGGCGATGGGCGTTTTCAGGTCATGGCTGGCGTTTGTTATGAACTGCTTTTGCCTGTCCATGGACCTTGCCGCGTCCTTCACCACGCTGTTTGAGATGAGGTACACTGCCCCCGCCGCCACAAGAAGACAGGCGGCGGCCACAAGGACCGACATGCGGAGGAGGCTGTGAAAGAATGCCAGAGAGTTTTCAATATTTACGAATACTACTGTTTTTGTGCCCGAACCGTCTTCAAAAATGCCGTATCGATAGGTTTTTACGCCGCCCCGATCCTTGTAGCTGTTGAGGGCGGAGCGAACCAGCTCCCGGGCGTCGTTTTCCGTTATTCCCGGGATCCTGCCGATATCCTCCGCCGAAACAGTCCTGTCGGGAAGCTGACGGATCACGAAAAAAGTCACCTCATCCCCCGAGGGCAGGGGATCGGAATAGGGGCTCTTACCGTCCCCGGCGGAGAGATCCCTGTTTGGGGGCCATGAGCCGTACCATTCGTAATAATCGCTGTTTTCGGTTATGAATCCGTAAAGCCTGTCGATGTCGCCGTCGGCAACGGAGGAGATGTTGGAGAACACCGTCATGTTTATGGATACGGCAACGATGACAATGACCGAGAGAACAGAGGTCAGGGCAAGGGTTATGAACCTCATTCTGAGACGTTTTATCATTTTAATCTCCATTCTGCCGCTTGCAGCATAAACGGCTTCGCAGAATTTCGCCGCGTAAACGGCGCATCTGACTCAAAACAGATCGTCAGGTTTGTTTCGGACTTGTTTTTCCTCCAGCGAATAGCCCACGCCGCGCTTTGCGCGTATTTCGGCGGGAGCGCCAAGCTCCTGAAGCTTTTTCCGCAGGTGGGATATGTACACCCATACCACGTTGATCTCAGCATCCGAGTCCCAGCCCCAGATGCGGTCCATCATATAATTTGCCGATATGACGTGGCGGGGACGGGAGATGAACAGCTCCATCAGCCGGAATTCCTTGTTGCCGAGGGTCACGGACCTGCCCTCATAGCTCAGCTCGTATTTTGACTTGTTGAGAATGAGGCCGTTAAACTCCGCAGTGTCGGGGGCGTAAGAGTTCTGTCGGCGGAGGATGGCGTTTATCCTCGCCAGAAGCTCCTCCGTCTCGAAAGGCTTGGTTATATAGTCGTCGGCCCCGGAGTTGAGGCCTGTGAGCCTGTCCTCCAGCTCGCTTTTCGCCGTTAAGAGGATCACCGGGGTGCGGACGCCGCGGCTCCGCATGTGCTTCAGGGCCTCAAGACCCGAGAGCTTCGGCATCATTATGTCCATTATTATGCAGTCGTAGTTGCCGGTTGAGCTGTACCTGAGTGCGTCGCCGCCGTCGTAAACGGTGTCCACATCATAGCCGCTGTGCTTTAAAATCGCAGTTACGGCGTTTGCCAGATCCCTTTCATCGTCCGCAAGAAGAAGCCGCATATTATCGCCTCCCCGTGGTTTTTTACCATTGTACCACAGATAATGAAAAGTGGGCAACAGCGAAAAAAATAAAAAATGCAGGAAAAAGCTATTGCAGACTGCAAAATGAGTGATATAATACAGAGTTGTAAAATACAAAAAGAATTGAGGTATCACTATGGAACAGATCAAGGTTACTCTCACCGAAACGCCGAAGCAGCTCCCTGATTTCAACGACCTGCCTTTCGGCACATATTTCTCCGATCACATGTTCGTCATGAACTATGTGGCAGGCGAGGGCTGGATTAATCCCCGCATCGTACCCTACGGTCCCTTTGAGCTTGACCCCTCCTGCATGGTGTTCCACTACGCACAGGAGATTTTTGAGGGCCTCAAGGCTTACCGTACAGCCGACGGCACCATCCAGCTTTTCAGACCCTACGAGAACTTCAAGAGACTCAACAACTCCGCCGACCGTCTCTGCATCCCCAAGGTGGACGTGGACTTCTGCGTCGACGCGCTGAAGCAGCTTGTTGAGATCGACAAGAGATGGGTCCCCACAGTCGAGAACGCAAGCCTTTACATCAGGCCCTTCGTTTTCGCAACAGATCATCATGTGGGCGTTCACGCAAGCCACACATATACCTTCTGCATCATCCTCTCCCCCTCCGGCAGCTACTACAAGGAGGGCATCAACCCCGTCAGCATCATGATCGAGGACGAGGACGTCAGAGCCGTCTAGGGCGGCACCGGCTTCACAAAGTGCGGCGGCAACTATGCGGCTTCCATCAGAGCCGGCGAAAAGGCCGCTTCCCAGGGCTTCTCCCAGGTCCTGTGGCTTGACGGCGTACACAGAAAGTACATCGGGGAAGTCGGCAGCATGAACATCATGTTCAAGATCGACGGCACTGTCATCACCCCCGAGCTTCAGGGCAGCGTCCTTCCCGGCATCACCAGAAAGTCCATCCTGCAGGTCTGCCGCGAGTGGGGCCTCCCCGTTGAGGAAAGACCCATCACCATCGATGAGCTCATCGAGTCCATCGAGGCCGGCAAGGTCGAGGAGATCTGGGGCACCGGTACAGCGGCTGTCGTTTCCCCCGTGGGCGAGGTCGCCTATAAGGGCAAGGAATACGTCATCGGCGGCGGCAAGATCGGCGAGCTCACCCAGAAGCTGTACGACGAGCTGACAGGCATCCAGTGGGGCAGAAAGGAAGACACCCGCGGCTGGATCGTAAAGGTCTGCTGATTGAACAATAACGCATATAAAAACCGGAACGGTGTTTTCGCCGTTCCGATTTTTTTGTGTGTTTTTTGCCATGTCCGGTTCCACGCCGCCCGCCCGATTTTGCGTTTTTTGCCGGGGTTGGTTGGGTGCGTGTCAGGCCCCCTTGTGTAAAGGGGGCTGTCACCGCAGGTGACTGGGGGATTGTCTTTTCATTTTGCAGTAATGCCGTTGTTATCACTGCCTTTTCATCGCCTGCGCGGCGAGCGCCATATTTCTGTCCCGCCAGAAATACGGAAAAGAGGCGGCCGAAGGGCAACGGCTTAATATGCCGTTTCCCCTTGGAACCCCTTCCCTGAAACGGAAAGCACAGCCACAGAAATAGAATTGGCGAAAACGATAGAAAGCATGTCTGATACTGCCTGCTTCTAACTCGCTCAGCCGCTTACTGCGGTGGAAAACTTTAGCTTTGCCGCTCTCCCGTGTCTGAGCAGGAGCGTTCAGCGGACGTTAGACGCAGAGACTATTAAGGTTCAGGGATACCGCAAAACCGTATACGTACAACATATTTCACGACCGGACGAAGGATTTGTTTCCACCGGGGGGATTCAAAAGGGGGAAAGCCTTTTGTGTGCTTTGGTTACTTTCTCACAAGAGAAAGTAACTGCCCCGGGCATAGCGGAATAATAATCTTTTTTCTTGTTGTTTTGATTTTTCAGAAGGTAAGTTTTAAGTAAAATAGAATACTACACGGTTGGTTTTATTCGGTGCGTTTTGCAGGGGTCGATGCCTTCATCGACCCTGAATCCGCTCATCGCTGCGATCCTGCGATGAAAAATGCAAGTGCAGTCATGTGATTACACTTGCATTTTGCGTTTATTTAAAGCTCACAGTCCCCAATACGCTTTCTACCGCGTCGGTGGTGGCCTGATCCGCGATCATATAGTCAATCTCGGTTATGCCGCCGCCGGGAGCGTCAATGAAGCATTCGTACATTGTCTGCCAGGAGAGAGCTTCATCGGACTCCGCGTGCCATACCACGTGGGCGGTCTTGCCGTCGATCTCATCCTCGATAATTCCCGAGGCGCCGGCGGTGCCCACATTGGAGCTCTTGGTGTAGCCGATATTCAGATAATCTCTGTAGACATACCTGGCGGCTGACTCCGCGTCGGCCATCTTGTTTTCAAAATAGCTCTCGAGCGTCGGGCGGGCATCTTCCGTCACAGAGACATAATTGATGGGATTGGAGCAGATCTCCTCCACCTGGTAAGCCAGCTCTTCCTCGGTCTCGAAGGAGTCTTTGCCAACCTTGTTCGTAGACCGTGTGTTCATCTGGAACTCATCGCTGGGGTACATGCTGACGATGGAGTAACCGTCATCGTATGCCTGGATATTGGAGCCTTCGGGAACGGAGTAGGAAAGAACCTTGCCGTCGTATTCGGTGACAGGGTCTTCAAAGGCAGGCTTTTCGGATTTGCTGCCGCCGCAGGCCGTGAGACAGACGAGACAGAGGGAAAGAGCAAGAATAAGCGCGAGAATGTTTCTGATTTTCATAAAGTCACATCCTTCTTAATAATTCGTCAATCATTATAACAGCGTGCACCGACGTTTTCAAGTACAAAAGTGATACATGGCCGCTGATAGGCAAAACAAAAAGATCCCCGCCGGATCATATCCGACGGGAATCATTTTAAAAGGAAACCGTGTCTAACCGGTCGGTTTACTCGTTTTTGCCGATCATCTTCATGTACAGCGTCCTGACGCCCAGCTTCCATGTGACGATCATGCCCACAACGGCTCCCACGCCCGCCTGGAGTATCTCATAGGGGAGCTTCACGATGGCGTGCTCCGGGGTGCTGTAGACAAATGCCTTGCCCAGTGTGTAGCCCACCACCATGATGACCGCGCCAAGGGTCACGCCGATGCCGGAAGCCAGGGCGGGGCGCTTTTTCATGACCTTGTGGGCGAAGAGGGAGATCACCACCGCCTGAAGCCCGTGGGTAATGAGAGATACGAACATGGCGGGGGGATAGTAGAATATATCGCCGATAAAGGAGCCGACGCCGCCCACCATAAACGCGCCGATGGGATCGAGGAGCATCGCGGCGATGCAGATGATTATATCATTCAGATAGAAGTGGCCGCCGGGAACAGGTACTCCGAAGGAGCTCATGGCGATGTTCATGGCCATGAAGATGCCCGTCACGGTTATCCACAGTGTATTTTGCCTCAGTGCGCTTTGCCTTATCACACTAAATCACCCTTTACTTTTTTCTGAGTGTATAGTACAATAAAACTGGCATTACTAAAATAGTCAGTTCAGGAGTTTTTTATATAACCAGATGAAATATATTATCGACAAAACATCAAACAAACCCGCCTACATACAGCTGTACGAACAGCTTCGGCGGGACATAGCGGGCGGGGTATATCCCTTCGGCGCGAAGCTCCCCTCAAAGCGGCTCCTTGCGGAAGAGAGCGGCGTCAGCGTGGTGACGGCGGAGCACACGTATTCCCTCCTCTGCGACGAGGGGTACATCGAGGCAAGGGAGCGGAGCGGCTGCTTTGTCATCTACCGGGAGAGTGATTTCTTGTCCCAGTCGGAGAACATAACCGTTCCCGAGGCGATCCACCCCGGCAGGACAGGAGGGGAGTACGACTTCCCCTTTTCCGTCATTGCAAAGACAATCAGGAAGGTGCTTCTGGACAGGGGAGAGGACATACTTGTAAAATCACCCAACAACGGCTGCCCGGAGTTAAGGCAGGCCATCGCATCGTATCTCGCCCGGGCAAACGGTATGGCGGTGAAGCCCGATCAGGTGATAATCGGGTCGGGCGCGGAATATCTGTATACTCTCATTGCCCAGCTCTTAAAGGGAAGGACCTTTGCCATTGAGGACCCGTCCTATAAAAAGATACTTCAGGTTTATTCAGCCAGCGGGGTAAAATGCGACATGCTGAAGCTGGGGAAAAACGGAATACGGAGTCCGGAGCTTGCCGGGACCGACGCCACGGTTCTGCACATTACGCCCTTCAACAGCTACCCCAGCGGGATCACCGCCAGCGCCTCAAAGCGGAGGGAGTACATCCGGTGGGCGGAGGAGCGGGACGGCTTTATCGTGGAGGACAATTACGATTCGGAGCTGACGGTGTCCACAAAAAACGAGGACACTGTCTATTCCCTGTCCCCGGAGAGCAGGGTCATATATCTGAACACCTTTTCCCACACCGTGGCGCCGTCCATCCGCGTGGGGTACATGGTGCTTCCGGAGAGGCTTATGGATGAGTTTGAGGAACGGCTGGGGTTCTATTCCTGCACCGTGCCGGTTTTTGAGCAGTACATTCTGGCGGAGCTTATGACAAGCGGCAATTTTGAGCGCCATATCAACCGTGTCAGGCGAAAAAAACGGCGTGAGCGCATATGATCCATCCGTTTTATTTTGGTGTTGAAATAAGAAGCGGAATGATGTAAGATAATAAGGATTTCTCAGGGAGGTTTTCATTATGTTCAGTAGATTCGTTGCTTTTATACTCTGTATTATGATGCTGACGTCGGCTCTCACAGCCTGCACGGACAAGGAGGCCATGCCATTGGAGGATGAGACCGTCGAAGATATTAACGAGGCTGCAGACGGGGAAGAAAGCGTCCCCACAGAGGCCAGGGTCCAATGGGGCGGAAACAGATCGGAAGATCAGCCGGAAGAGGACGCCCAGACCGAAACCGAGACCGAGGCGGAGACTGAGACCGAAGCCGAGGCAGAGGCTCAGAACTGAACCGAATAATACACAAAACGTCACGACCGGCGAAGGATCGTGACGTTTTTTTGCTGTTTATGTTCTTAAAGCTTGAAGCTTTCCTCATCGAACACGTCGGTTTTCAGCACAAGGGGCTTCATGGGCTTCCGTGACAGGGGATCGTAGCTGAACCGTTTGCACTTGCCGTTTGCGGAGACGACCCCCAGCTTCAGGCAGCCCACTTCATTCTGACCCAACGGTCTGCCGTACCTGCAATAGAGGCAGCTCGGCTCCACATCCTTTTTAAACAGCATACATATCCCTCCCGCCTTTGTATTTATCTTATTATACCTCATTCGCGGTGATTATTCAACATTTTATAATGAGACAAATCATGATTGTAAGGGCGGCGGCGATAATGCCGTGCAGCAGCTTCCCGGCGAAGTACCGCCCTGTTTTAAGGCCGGAAGCCAGGGCAAAGGACAGCGCCTGACAGTGGACGCAGAGCCCGCCCCAGCCTGAGAGAAAGGCGGCGGCAGGCAGGGAGATGATGTGATCGATGCCTGCAAGCCCCGTGATCCCTGAGGTCAGTTCCATAACTCCCCGGAGCACTGTTCCAACGATGCCGCCGGGGAGCAGCCCTGTTTTTTCAAGGAGGGCGGACATGACCTCGAAAAAGATTATTAAGCCGCATATATCAAAAATGCTTCTTACGGAGTTTTTTACGGCCTTTACAAAGGCGGCGGGGAAGGGATAGGACTCAGCAGGCACGGTTTTCACGCTGTCCGTATGTGAGCCGCCCCGGAACATGATCCCCACGATCACGGCGGAAAGAACGTGGACAAACAGAAGCAGAAACCCCGCCCGGGCGCTTTCGAATACTCCGCCGCCGCAGGCCCCGAGGATGAAGGCGGGACCGGAGTTGTTTGCGAAGGCCAAAAGCCGCTCCGCCTCGCTTTTTGAGACGGAGCCCTTTTCATACAGCTCCGCAACAGTTTTTGCCCCCATGGGATATCCGCCGAGAAGCCCGATCACAAAGGCCGAGGAACCGGCGTTCCCGGTGCCCAGAAGCCTTCCCAGAAAAGGGGACAGGACCTTCCCCAGCCTGTATGCCGCCCCGGTTCCGATCATCAGTGAGGAGATCACAAAAAACGGGAACAGTGAGGGCAGAAGTACCCCTGTTCCAAGCTTCAGCCCGTTACGTGCCGCCGCTGCCGATTCCCTCGGAAAGGCGATAAGCGCCAGGACGGACAGTATGAGCCCCGTATACAGCAGCGTATCGGAAAACAGCCGCCTTTTTGCATTCGTCATCAGATCATCTCCCTGCGGTTATGTACAAGTATATGACCGGCCAGGGCTATTTTTGCGGCCGCAGACATATTATTCTAAAAGATCAAGGAGGCGGTTTCATGAGCATTTCGGATAAAAAAGACATTTTTCTTGAAAAAGCGGCGGACCTTTTCGACCTGCCCCAGGAGGTTGTGGCAGGAATGCCCAGGATCACGGTGACGGGGTGCAGGCGGGTAATGGTGGAAAACCACCGGGGCATACTGGAGTACGGTGACCGGGAGATACAGATAAACGGCGGCAGGATGGTGCTGACTGTCCGTGGGAGCGGGCTGGAGCTCAGGTCATTAAACACAAGCGAGCTCCTTGTGACCGGAAGGATCACGGGCATGGAATTTGATTATTAGGCGGTGGCGGTATGGAACGGGTGACGAATTATCTCCGTGGGAGTGTGCGCATCAGGGTGAGGTGCAGATACCCCGAGCGGTTTATAAATATATGCGCCAAAAGCGGCGCGGAATTCTGGGACATGGAGCGGGAGGGCGAAGACCTTGTCCTCACCACCCACCGGCGGGATTACAGGTTCCTGCGCCGCCGCGCCCTTATGGGGGATTACGATGTGACGGAGGCGAAAACAGCCGGTACGGTGTTCTTCCTGCGGCGCTTCAGGCGGCGGTACGCCCTGCTTGCGGGGATGCTGCTCACCCTCTGCGCCCTGTGGTACGCATCCCTCTTTATATGGGAGATCGGCGTCACTGGCAACGAGACGGTTCCCTCCGCAGAGATACTCCGGGAGCTTAAGGAGCTGGGTGTGGGGGTCGGAACCTTACGGCTGACGCTGGATCAGGACAGAATATCCAACGAAATGCTTTTGAGGATACCGGAGCTATGCTGGCTCACGGTGAACACCAACGGCTGCAGGGCGGAGGTGAAGGTCCGGGAGGAGATACCGAAGCCGGAGATGGTGGATGAGTACGTCCCCACGGAGGTCTATGCGAAAAAAACGGGGATAATCGAGAAAATGACAGTATTGGAGGGAAAAAAGCTGGTGATGCCGGGAGATACGGTTATGGCGGGGGATATCCTCGTCACCGGGGCAATGGACAGTCTTTCCACCGGGACGCGGCACGTCCACGCCATGGGGGAAATCTACGCCCGGACGCTGTACTCCGTGTCTGCCGCCGCGCCCTCGGCGGTGAACATGAAGGAATACACCGGGCGGGAAAAGACGAAGCACGCCCTCGTCATCGGCGGCAGCAGACTGAACCTGTACCTTTCCGGCGGGGTGAGCTGGGAGCATTATGACAAGACAGCGGAGACCCGTAAGCTTGAATTTTTCGGCTTTGTCCTTCCGGTGGGGTTTGTCAGGGACACATACAGAGAGTATGAGCTTTCGGTGACGGAGGCGGAGGACATTCCGGATGCGGTAAAGGAACGTATGCTTCGGGACCTTGCGGAAAAAATCGACGGTGAGGTGCGGAAAACGGAGTTTTCCGTCGACGAAAGGGACGGGAGGATAACAGTCACCATGACGGCGGAG
>JAFRUW010000190.1 GCA_017438675.1 Oscillospiraceae bacterium
CGGGGATGCCGCCGTAATACTGAATGGCCTCGATGCCCGCCTGGGCGGTGTAGCCGGTGGTGAGGGAGGCGGTGAGCACCAGAACGTGCTTGCCCACGATCATGGGAGCGGTGTTCTCACGGAAAAGGAGCTGGCTGCCGACGGTATGCTCAGGTGTGGCTACGTAGATCGTCTTGTGGGCGTTCATGTTGGAGAAACCCGCCTTGGTCAGCTCGCTTGCCATACATGCGCCGATGACCTCGGTGCCGTCGAGACAGAGGATGGTGTCGATAATGGTGGAGCTTTTAAACTTGCTTGCAAGGAGTATGGCGGCCTTACGCGCCTCGGAAAGGCGGTGCTTTGTAAATGTCAGGTCAACGTAGTAATTGATGTGGCTGTGATTGGTGGCGAAATGCCCCTTTGCGACACGCAGAGGAACGCTGCTGCCTGAAACGCGATGAAGCTCTGTGATCTTGATTGCCATGGGTATCATCCTTTCTGTTTCCGGGCTGTTGCACAGAATATATATTTTATCACACCAATTATAGCAAGTATTGTTCATTCTGTCAATAAAAAGCGTGGCGCAATAATAAATACCCGACAAGAAAACGCAGAGATAATGCGGAGTGCAGAAACATGCCCGGTCCGGAGCTTCGGATCGGGCATGTGCTGTTTGGTTTATCTTCCGCCGATGATGATATGGGCGCCCTGATGGCCGCCGGTGTTGTCATCGGGGTTATCGGGGTTATCGGGGGTATCGGGATTGTCGGGGTTATCGGGGGTGTCGGGGTTATCGGGAGGCACTACATGGCTCTGACCGCCGTTGCCGCCGCCTTCGGGAGGTGTGTCAGGAGGCAGTTCCTCAGGCGGGAGCTCCTCGGGGATTTCTTCCTCTTCAAACTCAACACCGGGGATGGGGGTCAGGTAAGTGTTTGAAGGCACATTGAACTTCTTGTACTCAAGATTCTCGTGGATGGGTCCCATGATCTTGTGCCATGTTTTTGCGGAGGGGTTGCCGCTGAAGTTTATAAGACGGGGCGTGTCGTAACCGGTCCACACCACGCAGACGTAATAGGGGGTATATCCGGCGAACCATCGGTCAAAGCTGCTGCTGGAGGTACCGGTCTTGCCGGCGCAGGGCATGCCGCTGATCCTTGCCGAAGAGCCGCCGCCGTAGTTGCATACATCCTGAAGCATACTCGTCATCCAGTAAGCCGTTACATCACTGATGGCGACATTGGATATGGGCTGATTGTCGAATACCAGGTTGCCGTTGCTGTCTTCGATGCGGGTATATGTTCTCGCCTCGGTGTAGATGCCGTTGTTTACAAAGATGCTGTACGCCGCAGCCATTTCCCTGACGGTGACGCCGTCGGAGAGCTGGCCGAGGGCCAGAGGCGCGTAGGCCACGTCGGTGACGTTGCCGCGCTCGTATACGAGAGTGGAGAAGTGGAGCTTCTCGGTAAGGAACTCATAGGAGCGCTGGGGTGTGAGAATATCCATGACCTGTGCGGCGATGGTGTTTAAGGAGTCGACGATGGCCTGACGGACCGTAACAACGCCGCTGTAGGATCTGGAGATGTTGTTGGGGTACCAGTCGGTGCCGGTGAGTTTGACGCCGGGCGCGTCGTTGAATCTTGTGTTCGGCGTAATGAGGCCGAGATCCATTGCCGGGCCGTAGGTGGCAACGGGCTTGAAGGATGATCCGGGAGGCCTTGTGGTGCCGGTGGCCCTGTTCAGGACACGGTTGTTCTCCTTTTCTCCTACGCCGCCGCTGAGGGCGAGAACGTTTCCGGTATAGGGGTCGGTGACCACCGCAGCCGACTGGATTACGGAGCCCGCGCTGTTGGTAAAGTTGGATTCGTCTTCGAAGATCTCATCCACCTTGTTCTGGTAGTCCAGATTGATGGTGGCGTAGATCTTGTAGCCGGAATTGAAGAGAAGCTGTTCGGCCGTCTTGTAGGAAACGCTCTTCTCTTCCTGAATGTCCGCTATAACATCCTCGATCAGGGCGTCGATAAAGTAGGAGTAGTAGGCGCTGCCGGTCTCTTCCTCCTCTTCCTCCTCTTCGTCGTCGCCGGTGTCCAGCATCAGCTCTTCGTCGCAGGCGGCATCGCACTCCTCCCTGGTGATGTAGCCCTGGTCGCACATCTCGTTCAGGATGTATTCCTGACGGGTCTTGTTCTTGTCGGGATTCATGAAGGGACTGTACATGGACGGGTTGTTTGTGATGCCGATGATTGAGGCTATCTCCGCAAGGGTGAGCTCATCCACCTCTTTACCGTAGTAGTAATCCGCCGCGGCGGCGATACCGTAGTTGCCGTGACCGAAATAGACCGCGTTCAGATACCACTCCATGATCTCATCCTTGGTGTAGTTCTTCTCCAATTCCAGAGCCCTGAATATCTCGTACAGCTTTCGCTGGACGGTGACGTCGTTGTACTCGGTGATGTTTTTTATGAGCTGCTGGGTGATGGTGGAACCGCCGAAGTTGTCGTTGTTGGACAGGAACATGTTCACAAAGGCGGCGACGGTACGGTACCAGTCAACGCCGTGATGCTCATAGAATCGCTTGTCCTCGATGGCGACTACCGCGTGCTCAACGTCCTTTGGTATCTCCTCATAGTCGATCCAGGTTCTGGTTTCCTTGCCCTGGAGCTTGATGAGCTCTACATCATTGCCTGCCGCGTTGGTGTAATACACCGTACTGGTCTGGTTCAGGGTGAAGTCCTCAAGAGAAATGTCCAGATCAGCTGTCAGGTTCGTCTTGATGTAGATGACAAAGATGCACGCGAAAATAGCGCAGGTGGTGATTGCCACAAGCAGCACGGTAAAAATGATGCGGAATACTGTCACCACAATATCCTTGACGCTGCGGGCGCCCACTTTACCGGCCTTAAGAGCGGTGCTGCGGATTTTCTGATTGTTTATATCCAAATTAAACCACCTCTCATTTGAAGGAGAATTATTGCCGACAGGGCACAGCGATTTCCGTACCCATACAAAATACATTATAACATAATTTGTCAACGATATGTTGCAAAATGATGAATATTTTTCGTTTCGGAATATTTTCCTTGTTTTGCGGGAAAAATCACCGTGAGCGCCTTCGGGATAAGGCAAAATACATAATAAACGGGAGGAAAAGCGGCATGAGAAAACGGATGAGGACTGCCGCCGCCTGCGCTGCGGTGTATATACTGAGCTTCGGGCTCGCTGCGGCGGTGACGGATGGCGGCGGGACAGAGAGGAAAACCGTAACCGCGGCGGCAGAAATAAGGGCGCCGGAGTCACGGGAGGAAAGCCCCGAATACATTGTAAAGGAGCACAACGGAGTGGTGGCGGTGTTTGTCAGGGGTGAGGACGCTCCGACGGAGGAGACGGACATTTTCGTGAGCGGGCTGAGGGGCCGGGACAGGGAGCTTGTGCGGCGTGGCATAGCACTTGAGTCTTATAGTGAAGTTTTATATCTTTTGGAGGATTTAAACTCTTGATTTTAAAAGTGAGTTGAGTTATAATTGACCAAGAAAGAGGAGATATGCCCCTTTATCTTTGGCAAATCGACAGCACGGGAGGATATTGACAATGAGCGAGGAATTCGGAAGCGATTTTATCACCATCACCGATGATGACGGTAATGAATATGCCCTTGAGCATCTTGATACACTGGAGCTGGACGGTGTGTATTACCTCGCCTTTCTCCCGGCGGATGTGGATGAGGACGACGATCGGTTCGGCCTTATTATCATGAAGCAGGAAATTGAGGACGGCGAGAGCTTTCTGGTCGTACCCGAGGATGAGGAGCTGGATTTCGTATACCAGCGGTTTATGGAGCGGCTCTTCGAGGATGATGAGGACGACATGGAATAAGCGGTCTTCCGCCGCATAGA
>JAFRUW010000191.1 GCA_017438675.1 Oscillospiraceae bacterium
AAAACGCTGATTTACAATTATTAACCATAGAAGATGTAGAGAATATTGATGTTCCTTAATGCCGCAATGTAATATGAATAACCTAAAAACAAATGGTTATTAACCACTTGAGGAGATGCCGTTTTGGCATCTCCTCATTTGTTAAAGGGATAATCTAAGGAAGAGACAAAAAGAATAATTCCCTTAAAGAGGCCCCTTATATCAGCTGCGAAACTAATGGATCTCTTAATAATGTAAAGATCCTCTTCATGTCTATTATCACGGAAACCGCGACGGACAAGGTCAAACGTCTGCTCTTGAATAAGGTCCTGAACGGAAGCCTTCCGGATTGAGGCACCAAAAAACTACTGACATTTCGCGACAGGGCATAACCGATACGAACCTGTTTGTCATTCGACCTGTAGTATAAAATAATCTGCTGTTATGACACCATGATCCCAAAGAGACGTTCCGAGGCAATTTCCAGAAGCCCTTCCAGAAGCCCTGTACCGAAACATACAAGGGCCAGGCAGGCCTCCATTGCGATCAGGACAAACATGGATGGCCACATGCGCTGGACAGCCGCATAGACAATACAGCCAAAGACGATCAGGAGAAAACTGCCGAGAATAACGGACGACAGCTCTATCCCGATCTTTACCAACAGTCTCAGCACCAAAAGCACAAGCACGACCGGCAGCAAAAGGACTTTCATAAACAGCTTGATAAGGAACATCATTGTTGGCCTTCCCCTCCTTTTTCCCCTTCTGCCTTTATTCTAATATCGCAAAATCCCTCTGCAAGGATGTCGCGGGGATAGTAAAAAATATTTTATACAGACTGTATTTGTGCGCTTTCTGTGACTATCTGCCTGTTATACTGATGCCATAAAGATTAAAGAGCACGGTTGAGAAACCGTGAATCTCATAATAATTCCTCCCCTATTCCCCCGGTCTGGTCAACCGGGGGCTTTCTCTATGTATCGGATGCAGGCAATGCCTGCATCTCTTTTTTTGCCTTGTGCCGGATCAGCCGAACAGACCGGAGAGGAGCGGTACGAGAGTGGTGCCGATCAGGGCCACACCGCCGCCTGCCATGAGCTGTTTCATACCCTGGGACTTCGCGCCGGGGTTATCGTTGCCGTAACCTTCCAGCAGGTTGATCGCGCCCCAGACTCCATGTCCTGCCACAAGGGCGATAACAAGTGTCTGAAGAACTTCGACTGCGCTGTTGAAAAAATCCATAGAGCCATCCTCCTTTTGCACTGTTGGGTTTCATGATTCCTCTGCCTGGATGACCGTAAACATGTCGTCCGGGCGTAACTTTGCTTTAGTATTCAGGAACTTTTCGATATCAAAGGTGTTCTTCTTATCGAAGTCTGCCGTGTATTTATAGTTCGGGTGCTGGGTCAGGTCGTACTTATCCGAGAGGAACGGCCGGACGCCGCGGAGCTGCAGGATGCACTTCCCACCATCAAGGACCGCAATCTCGTCCCTGCTCATGAGCTCCTTCCCGAGCTTCTGGTAATTCGTGCCGTAGCTGGGGCTGTTGCCGCGGGTATCCGAAGTGTTGTAGGTGTCGATGGTCTCCTTTCCCAGGGCTTCCGTCAGCTCTTTAAGCGTCGTCGGTTCGGAACCTCCGAGGAAGATCTGGGAATCCATATTGCCGATGATGGTATCTGCGTTATCTTTGTAAATCGCTTTCAGCTGGCTCCTCGCCTGGAGGACCAGGCAGGCTGATATCTCGCGGCTCCGGATGGTGGCAACCAGTTTCTCCAGGTTCGGGATCTGTCCAATATTCGCGCACTCGTCTATGAGGCACCGTACATGGACCGGCAGCCTGCCGCCGTAAACATCGTCCGCTTTCTCACAAAGGAGGTTGAAGAGCTGGCTATAGATCAAGCTGATAAGGAAGTTGAAAG
>JAFRUW010000192.1 GCA_017438675.1 Oscillospiraceae bacterium
ACGCACTCTGCCGTATATTCGCCGGAAGGCGAAACGGTTTTACGTACAAGATTTGATTTTACTGTTTAAAAAGGAGAAAGGGAAATGAATACTATAAAAAGGATTATCGCGCTGCTGCTTAGCCTGACGCTTGTTTTTGCCCTTGCCGCATGCAGCGGCAAAAAGCCGACGGACACAACTGAATCGGAATCCCAGACCAAACCGGAGCCTCAGACCGAGCCGGAGCCCGAACCCGAGACCGAATCGGAGCCTGACGCGAATCCGGCCTATCCGTTTACGTTGGAAAACTATCCCCGCATGGGCGGATCACTGGCAAATCTGCCCCTCGGACAGGCGGTTACGGCCACGGTCCTGGGTGTTTCCAGAGAAAGAGCAAACGACTTCATCACATTTGCCGGGTCCACCACCGACAACTACAAGGCGCTGGTGGACGGCGATTTCGATATACTCCTGGCATACGAGCCCAGCGAGGAGGCTAAGAAATACATTAAAAACTCCGGGACGGAATTGGAGATGGTGCCCATTGGCGTCGACGCCCTGGTGTTCATCTGCTCAAACGAGAACCCCGTGGACGACCTTACAATGGATCAGGTCAAGGACATATACAGAGGCAAGATAACAAACTGGAAAGAGGTAGGCGGAAACGACGCCGAGATTATCCCATATCAGCGGAACAAGGATTCCGGAAGTCAGACACTTTTCGACAAGCTTGTAAATCTGGGCGACGAGCTTATGGATGTGCCCATTGAGTACAGAATTGAAACCATGCAGGGCCTTCTGGAAGCTGTGGCGGAATACGACAACAGCGAAAACGCCATTGGATTCACGGTGTACTACTATCTCACCAACATGGAGTCCGAAAAGCTCAAGACTTCAAAGATCCTGCCCGTGGACGGCGTTGAGCCCTCCAATGAGACCATCGCAAGCGGTGAATACCCTCTGACCAACGACTTCTATGTGGTCATCAGGGCGGATGAACCGCAGAACAGCCCTGTGCGCATACTGCAGGACTGGATCACATCGGCACAGGGCAGGGAGCTTGTTAAGCGGGAGAACTATCCGGTGCGCGGAAACTGACGGGGCGACGCGGTAAGCTTGCACGGTTGCAATCCCTTTCGTTTTTTGGTAAAATGCTCACGGTGGTTTTATGATTAAAGCGGCAATATTCGACATGGACGGGACCATCCTCGACACAGTTGAGGATCTCACCGATTCCGTAAACTACGCCATGAAAGCGGCGGGTCACAGACATGACTTTACCTGCGGGCACACAAAAGCGTTTTTCGGCAGCGGAGCCAGAGCTGCGGTCATGCGTGCTCTGTGCTTTGAAAACGGCATGGCTCCGGAGGAGCTTGAGTTTATCGGTACGCCGTCATTTTCCCCCGATGAATCTTTGGAAGCCGAGACAGAGCGGGTGCTCAGGGCTTTTCAGGGCTATTATCCCGCCCACTGCGAGATAAAAACAAAGCCCTACCGCGGAATAAACGACGCTGTAAGAGAACTCCGGAAAAATGGGATCATCACGGCTGTGGTGTCAAATAAAATGGACAAAGCGGTTCAGGCCCTGTGCGAAAAGCATTTTGCCGGACTTTTTGACGCTCAGGTGGGGGAAAACGAACCCGCGGTCAGGCGTAAGCCCGCCCCGGACATGATTCTGAAAATCATGGATGAATTCTGCGTCCCTGCGGCGGAGACGGTGTATATCGGAGACTCCGAAATCGATATGCAGACGGCGGAAAACGCCGGCCTCAGATGCATTTGCGTGTCATGGGGCTTCAGGTCGGAGGAGTTTCTCATAAAGCACGGTGCGGAGATTATCGTTCATGACGTTTCGGAGCTTAGCCGCGTCATAGTGGATACAATAGGGGAGTGATTGCTGTGAATAAGGCGGAGTACGCTGTAGAGATGAAGAAAAAATACAACTGCTGTCAGGCGGTGCTGCTTGCTTTTAAGGAAGAACTGGGGCTTGATGAGGAGTTCCTCGTAAAACTGGGCGCCGGCTTCGGAAGCGGCATGGGCGGCCTTGACGGCACCTGCGGCGCCCTTTGCGGGGCGGAGATGATCCTCGGCCTTTACGGTTATGAGGGCAGGCGCATGAATCCCCAGGCAAGGGAGCTTCACAACCGGTTCGGGGAAATGTGCGGCGCCACGATCTGCCGTGACCTTAAAGGCGTCGATACGGGAACGGTGCTCTGCTCCTGTGACGACTGTGTCAGAAACGCCGCGAAGCTGGTTGAAGAGCTTGTGATAAGTAAGTAATAGTAAAAGGGCTGTATCCGGCGCGGATACGGCCCTTTTGAGGTTATTGGGAGGTTAGGACTGCCGATCGTGACAGATACTTGTGAGCGAAATGGGCGGCGACGGCGCCGTCAGACACGGCGGTGACGATCTGCCTGAGAGGCTTTGACCGCACGTCCCCGGCAGCGAAGACCCGGGGCAGGTTTGTCCCTGTAGTCTCGTCGGCAACGATATATCCCTCCCCGTCCAGCGCCACCTGACCCCGGAATATTTCCGTTGCAGGGGCTCTCCCGATGCTGACAAACAGCCCGCCGCAGGGGAGTACCATGTGATTGCCGGTATAAACGTCACGGGTTATCACGCCGGTGAGGTAATCGTCATAAAGCAGCTTCGCAACGGCGGTGTGGTTTTGAACGCGGACATTCCCGATGCCGGAAAGTATATCTGTATAGGCGGCTTCCCATGCTGCGGTGTGAGCGAGGTTTACAACGGTGACGCTTTTGCAGATCCGGGAAAGCTGAATGGCGTCCACGGCGGCTGAGTTGCCGCCCCCGGCGATGACAATGTCTTTACCCTTGTAAAGCGCTCCGTCGCAGGCGGCACAATAGCTGACGCCCCGGCCCGTGAGTTCCTCCTCACCGTCGATTTCCAGCTTTTTCGGTTCAGCTCCGGTGGCTATTATCACACTTCGGCCCTTGAGGGTGTCCCGATCGGTCCGGACGGTTTTTATCCGCCCGGTGAGTGAAACGGACAATACACGGCAGAATTCCGTTTTCGCGCCGAAACGCTCCGCGTTCCGCTTCATTTTTGTACCGAGAGCAGCGCCGTCGATGCCGTCCTCAAAGCCAGGGAAGTTGTCAATACGGTTTGAGGCTGTCATCTGACCTCCGGGGGCGGTCTTTTCAAGCACCAGGGTGACAAGTCCCGCCCGGGCGGAATACAGGGCGGCGGTATACCCTGCGGGACCTCCGCCGATAATGATTACGTCGTAGATTTGATCCATGGGTATCGATCCTTTTTTGCTTTAGTATGCCCCGTTCCGGCTGATTATTTATAAAACAAGGGAAAACATCCGGAAATCATTATCAACCTGTCGTAAAACCGGGGATTGCGGCGCATCCTCCATGCTTCTGTCAAAACATTTTTCGCCCGGGTACTTGACTCAGCCGCAATACTGTGGTATTATACTCCCTGCAAGTGAATATCGCGGGGTAGAGCAGTTGGTAGCTCGTCGGGCTCATAACCCGGAGGTCGTTGGTTCAAGTCCTTCCCCCGCAAC
>JAFRUW010000193.1 GCA_017438675.1 Oscillospiraceae bacterium
CCCATAAACGCAATGGACATAAGCGCCGCCGAAATCATGACTATAGGCGCGCCCCTGACAGGCGCCGGAAGGTCGGACTCGTTTACCCTGCTTCTGATACCTGCCAGAAGGACGATGGCGATGGTGAAGCCCACCGCGGTACCGAAGCCGGCCAGAACGCTCTCGATGAAGCTGTAGCCGCTCTGGACATTGGTGAGGGCTACGCCGAGAACGGCGCAGTTTGTTGTGATAAGGGGAAGATAGATGCCCAGAGCTTTGTACACGGCCGGAGACGTCTTCTTTAAGAACATCTCGACTATCTGCACAAGCGCGGCAATGACCAGAATGAAAACGATGGTCTTCATAAAGTCCATACCGAAGGGGGCAAGGACGTAATCATAGAGCAGGTTCGCCACAGCCGAGGCAATGGTTATAACGAAGATAACGGCGACGCCAAGGCTGGCAGAAGCCTTCATCTGCTGAGAAACGCCAAGGAATGAACAGATTCCGAGGAACTGATTAAGCACCACATTGTTTATAAGGGCGGTGCCGATTATGATAAGAATAAGAGTTTTCATTTAACAGCCGCCTCCTCTTTCTGTTCTCTGTGGTCGCATTCAGCTGTACATGCGGCGCAGGCGCCGTCACATCCGCCTTCAACAAGCTTGCGCTGACGTGTCTTTATGCCGATGGCGTTCATGATGATAATAAAGAAAGCGATTACCAGGAACGCTCCCGGAGGCTGAACGAATATGCCGATAGGCGGAACGCTCTTGGGAAGGATCTGGAGACCAAAGGCGGTTCCGTTGCCCAGTACCTCACGGACAAGACCGGCAAGGGTAAGAGCTATTGTAAAGCCGATGCCCATTCCGATACCGTCCATGATCGACAGGAGCGGCGTGTGCTTGTTGGCGTAGGCCTCAGCTCTGCCGAGGATGATGCAGTTGACAACTATGAGCGGGATGTAAATGCCCAGCGCCTCATAAACAGAGGGCAGATAAGCCTCAATAAGAAGCTCCGTCACCGTAACAAGGGACGCTACGACCACGATATAGCACGGGAGACGCACCTGATCGGGAATCACCTTTCTGAGGAGCGATATCACGAGGTTTGAGAGCACCAGTACCGCGGTGGTGGATACGCCCATTCCGATACCGTTCATGGCCCGGGTGGACACCGCAAGCGTGGGGCACATGCCCAGCATAAGCACAAGTGTGGGGTTTTCTTTGATTATACCGTTATACAAACGTTCTATGTATTTGTTCATACTGTTCACCCCTCCTTTATTACATTGCGGAAGCAGTCAAGAGCGGCGTTTACCGCGTTGACTACGGCCTTTGATGTAATGGTGGCGCCGGAAACTCCGTCGATCTCGTTTTCAGCCGTGCTGCCTCCGGATTTCAGGAGATTGAATACTTCGACGTTCCTTCCGTTGAACTGATCCTTGAACTCGGGCTCTTCACAGAGCATACCTTTGCTGGGTGTTTCGTGAAGCTCGGTAAAGGCGATGGAGTTCACTGTTCCGTCAGGCTTAATGCCCACGGACAGCGTCACGTCGCCGTCATATCCCTCTGATGATGTAACGGAGATTGCGTAACCGGCAAGCTCGCCGTTATCGTTTATACCCGCGACGGCTTCCTTAATGGATACCCGGCCGAAGTCAGTACCGTATGCCTCGCCCTTGATGTCATCCACAGCGGGGACGGCTTCAAATTCAACGGCGTCGGGAACGACCTCCTGATACGCGGCCCATGCGGCCTTTTCCTTCTGAGCGTCTATGTTTTCCTTCGTGATGGAGTATACGCCGCTGAGAGCCAGGCCGGAAATGAGAGCGATGAGGGAAAGGGCGATAACCGGCTTGGGGATGCGCTTTAAGAAAGGCTTTTTAACCTCGCCGTTCTGAAGCCGGACAGCGTTTTTGCGGAAGGCGTAGGGCTTGGAAATAATGTAGGTGTCGATAAGGGGCACCAGAAGGTTTGCGATGATAATGGAATAGCTGAAGGAGTCGGCAGCAGTGCCGAAGATACGGAACATGGCGCCGAGAACGCCGATAAGGACACCGTATACCGTCTGTCCGAGACGGCTGACAGGAGATGTGACGTAGTCCGTGGCCATGAAGAACGCGCCCAGGATAACGCCGCCGCCGCAAAGGTGAGCCGCCAGGAATCTGGGATCAAAGCCCTGTCCGCCGAAGAGACCCAGAAACAGAACGAAACCGCCTATTACTGAGAAGCAGATCTGACCGTGGATAACATCGAGGGACCACAGGAACAGGCCGCCGATGAGAATAGCCAGGACCGAGCTGCCGATGACGCCGTTTGACGCGCCCAGGAACATCTGTGTGATGTTGACCGCTCTTCCCGCCGCAAGCTCCGCGATGGGAGTGGCAGCGCTGACGCCGTCAACAGTAAATCTTGTCATTGCGCCGGAGAAGGATATTAGCAGGAAGCATCTTGCCGCCAGAGCGGGATTGATGAAATTCTTGCCGAGACCGCCGAAGGCGCATTTTACAACGAGGATCGCGAATATCGAACCGATTATCGGACAGTACAGCGGAGTGTCCGGCGAAAGCGTAAGGGCCAGCATAAGGCCGGTAACAAGTGCGCTTCCATCCTTCCACGTGTCGGGTCTGTGAGTCAGCTTGTCGAAAACAAACTCGGTACCGACAGCCGAAACGCATGACGCCAGGATGATCCACAGCGCTTTGAGACCGTTGACGCAGATGCCGACAACTGTCGCGGGAAGCAGCGCCAGACATACAATGTGCATGATGAACCTGGTTGTCCATCTGTCCCGGATGTGAGGACCGGGAGACAAATTCATAACAGCCTGATTATTCATTTGCCACCTCCGGCCTTCGCGGCCCGCTTCATTGCCATGATCTCTGCCTTTACCTGCTTGAATGTCTGCGTCAGAGGACGCTTTGCCGGGCAGATGTATGTACAGGAGCCGCAGGCAACGCACTCAAGACCGTAAACCTTCTTTTCAAACCTTTCGTAATCGCCGATCTCAGCCGCGTCTGCCATAAGCTGAGGCAGCAGACCCGCGGGACAAACGGTGGTGCACCGTCCGCAGTGGAGGCAGGCGGTCATCATATCATGGGCCTTTTCGGCGGGATCATCTTCAAAAACGGTTATGCCGTTTGTCGTTTTCTGTACGGGAACATTGAGGGAGCCCACGGCAAAGCCCATCATGGGGCCGCCTGAAAGAACCTTTTTGGGTTCACCTTTAAGACCGCCGCACTCCTCAACAATCTCTGAGAACAGCGTACCGTCACGGACGATGAAATTGGCGGGTTCCGTCACTCCCTCGCCGCTTACGGTAAGCACATGAGTAAAGAGAGGCTCGTTATATGCGACAGCTCTGTAAACGGCATAAATCGTTCCCACATTGCAGACGATGCAGCCCACGTCCGCAGGGAGCTTTGCCACGGGGTAGTCGATGCCGGTAACCGTCTGGATCAGATTGTGCTCGCCGCCCTGAGGATACTTTGTGCGGAGGCTGAGAACCTGTATGCCCGTCTCCCCTGCCGCTTTCCTCATTGCTTCGATCGCTTCGGGCTTGTTGTCCTCAATACCGACGACACCGACGGCATTGGGGAAAAGTCTGAGGATAAGCTCAAGACCGGCCACTATATCCTGAGGCTCGGTACGCATGAGCTGATCGTTGCAGGTAAGATACGGTTCGCACTCGGCACCGTTTGCGATAACATATTTGATGGCGTCGGGATCAGAAGGCTTCAGTTTTACATGTGTGGGGAAGCCCGCTCCCCCGAGACCAACGATACCGGCGTCTTTGACTTTGTTCAGTATCTCCTCACCGGTAAGCTCCGACAGATCCTGCTTCTTTCCCATACCTTCTATGGGCGTAAACAGACCGTCGTTTTCCACCACAATACATTCGCCCATTGCACCGGAAATAAGTCTCCGCTTTTCAACAGCCTTGACCTTGCCGGAGCAGGAGCAGATGACATTCGCGGAAACATATCCGTCCGCCTCACCGATCACCTGACCCACCAGCACGATATCGTTTTTCTTCACAACAGCCTTTGCCGGCTTGCCTATGTGCTGTGAGAGCGGGAAAACCATATCCCCCTTCGGGTCGAATCTGCGCAGCGGAACCTGACGGCTAAGCGTCTTTTTGTCATTTGGATGGACGCCGCCGCGGAATGTACGATGCATAGACCTCTCCTCCTTTATATATTTTAACGCCGTCCCATAAACCAGCCGACAGCGTTCAGTCATAAAACATGCTCCATGCCGCACTAATCGGCATGATACCTCATATTACTATGTATTCTAACATATTGTGACGATTTTGTAAACAGCGATTTGCAGTATTATATTCATGTTAACAACAGCATAGAACAGCAAATTGGGGCAGGCATTACAATGAATGCCTGCCGCG
>JAFRUW010000194.1 GCA_017438675.1 Oscillospiraceae bacterium
GCAGTTGCAATCGACGGCGCAGTCATCGTTGACAACAACTATCCCATCGGCGACGTAACTCAGGACGGCGAAGTTGACAACCGCGACCTCATCATGATCGCACGTTACCTTGTCGGCCTCGTAGAGTTCAACGCAAAGCAGAAGATCGCTGCTGACTTCTACACTGACGGCGTCATCAACAACACTGACCTGGTTTACATTGCAAGAGCAATCGTAGCAATGGCATAATCAGGAAACGGCTTATCTGACTGATTCCATTATCAATTCGGTATAAACCTATTAACTGAATCCCCCGGCTCCCGCCGCGTTTCTCGCGGCGGGAGCTTTTTATGCTTACGCTTCAAAACAAATCTTGCGATTTGAAAATACCGCCGACATTTGCGCTTGTCCCGAATGGTTGTTGACAATGTTTTTGCAATGTGATAGCATACCCTATAAGACTTATAGGAATAAACCCGGGACGTGAAGCTCCGATTTGAATAGAATGGCAGGAGCCCCGTTTTTTGAGAGGAGTACCGTATATGGCAAAGAGTATTGACGATAAGATCACGAGTGTGGTTGAGATGCTGATGGAGGATTACAGCAACGGCAGGGTAATTGACGAGATAAAGCTGTCCGAGTACCCGGACAAGGACGTGGTCATCGACATTCTTGAGAAGCTGAAAAGGGTCATTTACCCCGGATACTACAGAAACACCAATTACAAAACGTATACGGTGCGGAACAACGTGTCCATCCTTCTTGAGGATATCATCTACAATCTGAGGAAGCAGACCGCCATCGTCCTGAAGTATTCCCCGGAGTACGAAGGCAAGTGCACCGCCGCCATCGAGACCGCGGCAGAGAGGATCACCTTTGAGTTTCTGAAAAAGATACCGAAGATCAGGGAGTACATCGAAACCGACATCCAGGCTGCCTACGACGGCGACCCGGCGGCCTACAATAAGGACGAGATCATCTGCACATATCCCGGCCTCTACGCCATATTTACAAGCCGCATCGCCCATGAGCTGTACCTTTTAGGCGTGCCCCTCATCCCCAGAATAATGACCGAGCACGCCCACAGCCTTACGGGCATCGACATCCACCCCGGCGTCACCCTGGGCAAATACTTCTTTATTGACCACGGCACAGGCATCGTCATCGGCGAGACCACCGAGATCGGCGACAACGTGAAGATCTATCAGGGCGTGACCCTGGGCGCTCTCTCCACAAGGGGCGGTCAGAAGCTGAGGAACAAGAAGCGCCATCCGACGATCAGGGACAACGTGACCATCTATTCCGGGGCGTCCATCCTTGGCGGCGAGACCGTTGTGGGCAAAAACGTTGTTGTGGGCGGCAACGCATTTATTACCACCTCCATCCCCGACGGGGCCAAGGTCAGCGTCAAGAGTCAGGAGCTCATGCACAACTACGACGAGGATCACCCTGTGGAACGGAAAGAGCTGGACAAAGAGGACACCTGGTTCTATGTGATTTAAATAATTTTTCAAAGGAAATCCTGCAAAAAAGCAACAAACCCCCTGTTTTGCCTTTCGGACAAAACAGGGGGTTTGTGTCGCTTTTGCGATTTTTTACTTAGACAGTATATTTTTTACCGTTTCTGCGTACTTATCCGGGTGATTTATCGAGAACTCACCATGATACAGCCCCGGGAGTATTGTCAGCCTGCTGCCGGGCACGGCTTCGCGGACGGCCTCCGCGGATCGCAGGATCCGGCGGTTTTCTTTTTCCCCGGCGAAAATGTGCATCTCCGCAGTAGAGTCCCTGACGGAGCTTTTCAGCCTGTAGACGGTGTTTGCCTTTAAAAACGCGGTCATGTCCGGTTTAGCGATTTCGCAGGTGTCCCGGAAGTAGTCGCCGAAGAGCTCCGGCTTTATGCGAAGGGACCTGAACTGCATTTTCGCAAAGGTTTTGTTTCGGATGAGGCCGAAGCTTGCCGAAACGGATGGGCCGATGAGTGCGCCGGTGAGTTTTGAGGGGATCACCGCCGCGCTCTCGATGAGGGCACAGCGGCACAGGTCATTTCGCTGTGACAGCATTTCAAGAAGTATCTGCGCCCCCAGGGACAGGCCGCCTATCAGGGTGACGGCGCCCTTCAGCTCCCGGTCGATAAAGGAGATGATCTCCGCGGCATTGTCCTCAATTGTTGTAAATGGGCGGTCGCTGCCCGCGTGTCCGTCCAGAATGGGCAGGATCACGTGATAAACGCTTTGCAGCGTTTCCGCCGCCTCCCGGTAGTTCCACCAGGACAGCCCGCCCCCGTGGAGGAGCATGATTGTTTCGGGCCTGCCGGCCCCGTATTCTTTGTATTTCAATGCAATCACTTCCTGTTCCGGGAATCATTCTTTCAGTGCGGCAACGCTGTATCTGAACAGCTACGCAGTATCGGTATGTTAATCTGTTTTTTGATTATTTTTTGCTGTGCGGCAGGAAGCAACCAGCATCACGCGGATGGATGTGCATTGATTGCTTAGAGATTTGTAGGTTTCTTCGTCGATATAGTTGGTTTTATAAAGCAATTCAAGCCAATAGCCGGTTTCGCTTGCCTCTTTCAAAGCGATCTCAAGCTTTGAAATAAAATCTTTGGTTCCCTGCGCGTAGTTCGCTTCATAGATATTTGCGCCGATGGAGGTACCGGAACGTCCGATCTGGTTGGAAATAACGGATTCATGCTTTGCCTTCAGCTCTTTAACAAGATTGATGATCCGGACGGAGAAGTCCATGGATAGTGTGCGCAGTTTTGAATCAGACATTGATATACTCCTGACATATCTGTTGTTTTGATGTAGTATGAAAAGGGAAGAAGAAGTAAGTAGAGTGATGTATGCGCCGAAGGCGCAAGTGATGCAGTTCGCGGTGCTCACAGTGATGTATTGCGGCGTTGCCGCAAAGTGATGTGATGTGTTCCAATACCCACGCCCGCAGGCACATCACGTCCGAAGGACACATCACGTGCAAAGCGCACATCACGTTCCGTTACAACGGAACACATCGTTGAAAAAACCACGCGAAAGCGTGGTTTTTTCATGGAGCAGGGTACGGGAGTCGAACCCGCCTTAACGGCTTGGGAAGCCGCTGTAATACCGATATACCAACCCTGCACATTTTGCATTATACCACATGGGGCGGACAAATTCAACCGGCGGAGCGGGAATATTTATCGCAAATTTCGCATACCTTCTTATAAGCAAAACCTGTAACTGAAACTGTGGAGGGATAATGTGAAAAAGCTCTTTTGCGTACTTATGTCGATTGCGGTGATGCTCACCTGCTTTACCTGCGCCGCATTTGCCGACTTGGATATGGAGAGCGACGGGGAGGATGTGGACGCCGCCGTATTTGAGGAAACGGCTGATCCGGAGGGGACGGTGGAGGTCGCGGCCCCGTCGGCCATACTGATCGAAAGGAGACGGGGACGGTGCTCTTCGAGAAAAACGCCGATGAACGGAAGCAGCCCGCCAGCGTCACAAAGGTCATGACAATCCTGCTCATCGTTGAGGCGGTGGAGAGCGGGAAGATCGGACTTGAGGACACCGTCAGGGTCAGCGAGTACGCCGCAAGTATGGGCGGGTCCCAGATATTCCTCGAGCCTGACGAGACCATGACCGTCTCGGATATGCTGAAATCCATCGTTGTGGCTTCGGCAAACGACGCCGCCGTGGCCATGGCGGAGCATATCGCCGGGTCGGAGGATGCCTTTGTCAGGCTTATGAACGGGAGGGCCGAGGAGCTGGGCATGACGAACACCGTGTTTATGAACTGCACCGGGCTTCTGGACCAGCCGGAGCACCTCACTACCGCCCGTGATATATCCCTCATGTCCCGGGAGCTGATTCGTCACGACTGGATAAAGGAGTACACCACCATCTGGATGGACACTGTGCGGGGCGGCTCTTTCGGCCTTGCCAACACCAACAAGCTGGTGAGGTATTACGACGGGGCCACGGGTCTGAAAACCGGATTCACCCATGACGCCATGTACTGCCTGTCCGCCACGGCGGAGCGGGAGGGGGTGGAGTACATCGCCGTTGTGCTGGGGTGCGCGACCTCCGCCGACAGGTTCGAGAGCGCGAAGACGCTTTTAAGCTGGGGTTTTTCAAATTACACCCTTGTGTCGCCGGAGCCCGGCGGGGTCATGCCCATACCGGTGAGGCTCGGTGAGCCCGGGGCGGTGATGCCGGTGCCGGCCGCGGATGAGCGGATTCTGGTGCCCCGGTCAAAGGCGGCGGAGATCGCAATTGAGACGGAGCTGCCGGAGGAGCTGACCGCCCCTGTGGGAGAGGGGGAGGAGCTTGGAAAGCTCAGGATCTCGTCAAAAGGCGAGACCCTTGCCGAAATACCCATTTTCGCGTCCTGCGCCGTCCGGCGGCTGACGGTGTGGGATGTGTTCCGGAGCCTTGCCGGAAAGCTGCTGTTTGGAGAAATAGAATAATTGTGGCTTGAAGTTTGGCTTGCTTTGTGGTAAAGTATTAATAGCTGGAAGTGTATCTTGTCAGCAAAAGCCTATCTGCAAAGGAGCTAATTTATATGGTCAAGGTAATCATGGATCACCAGGGAAGCGGCAAGACGAAGAGTATTGTCAATCTCGTTAACGAAGCTGTAAAGGATGCCCCGGGTGATATCGTATGTATCGAAAGACATGCGGAGCTCACTTATGACATTTCTCATAAGGTGCGTCTTGTACAGGCAAGCAATGTGGGCGGATTCGGCTCGGTGGATTTTTTCAAGGGCTTTATTTGCGGCCTCTGTGAGGGCAACCACGATATTACACATATTTTTATCGACGGCCTTACAAAATTCGTCAAGGACTTCTCGATCAGGGAACTGGAGAATTTTCTGGACTGGTGCGATTCCCTCAGCGAAAAGGAGGGCATAAAGTTCACCGTTACAATAAGCCAGGATGCGGAGCTTGCCACACCCGAAATCAAAAAGTACTTCTAAAACACATGCCGGAGGACGGTTCACCGTCCTCCGGTTGTTTTTTCTGCCGTAATTATTCAAAAGAAATCGTCAGATTTCTATTGAAGACTCTCAGTCCATCCTATAGCCCAGGCCCCGGACGGTTTTTATGACCGCGGGGGATTGGGGGTCGTCCTCCAGCTTTTCCCGGAGGCGCTTGATGTACACGGTGAGGGTGTTGTCGTTTACAAAATCCCCGGCCACGTCCCAAATCTCCTCCAACAGCCGGGCGCGGGACAGGAGATTCCCCCGGTTGTTCACGAATACAAGGAGCAGGCGGTATTCCAGGGTGGAAAGGGAGATCTCCGCCCTGTTGTTTGTCAGGGTTCCCCGCTGGGTGTCCAGGACGGC
>JAFRUW010000195.1 GCA_017438675.1 Oscillospiraceae bacterium
AAAAACCAACCCCGGCAAAAGATCGCCCATATAGGTGCATGCATATTTTATATTCATTTTTTAATTCGCAGAATTAAAAAACACCTCAATTTGCCATTTTTCATTAAAAGGGGCTGTAGCGATTTTGTATTTCGCTGCAGCCCCTTGATTTATTTACTCATTTTTTAAAGCTGTCCTTCAGGCTGACCGCTCTGTTGAAAACCAGATGGCCGGGCTCGGAATGCTTGCTGTCCACGGCGAAGTAGCCCATTCTCAAAAACTGGAAGCTCATGGGAGCCACAGCGTCCTTCAGGGCGCTTTCCACCTTGCAGCCCTTGAGGATCTCAAGGGAATTGGGGTTCAGGCACTCAAGATAATCCTTGTCGCTGCCGTCGGGGTCGGGATCGCTGAACAGGTTGTCGTAGAGCCTGATCTCGGCGTCGAGACAGTTGTCGGCGTCCACCCAGTGGATGGTGCCGCGGACCTTGCGCCCGTCGGGGGTGTTGCCGCCACGGGTCTCGGGGTCGTACTCGCACAGCACCTCGGTGACGTTGCCCTTCTCGTCCTTGACGCAGCCGGTGCACTTCACAACGTAGGCGCCCTTGAGACGGACCTCGTTGCCGGGGTAGAGCCTGTTGTACTTCTTCACCGGCTCCTCCATGAAGTCGTCGGCCTCGATCCACAGGTTCCTTGAGAAGGTCACGGGATGGGTGCCGCTTTCGGGATCAACGGGGTTGTTCTCCACGTCGAAGGTCTCGGAGCCCTCGGGGTAGTTGGTCACCGTGAGCTTTACCGGGCGGAGGACCGCCATGCGCCTCGGCGCGTGGGCGTTCAGATCCTCTCTCAGGCAGCTCTCAAGGAAGCCGTACTCCACGGTGCTGGGGGCCTTGGCAACGCCGATCCTGTCGCAGAAATTGCGGATGGACTGGGGCGTGTAGCCTCTCCGCCTCAGACCGCAGAGGGTGGGCATACGGGGATCGTCCCAGCCGGAGACGTACTTTTCCTCCACCAGCTTGCGGAGCTTCCGTTTGCTCATGACGGTGTAGTTGATGCCAAGGCGGGCAAACTCGATCTGCCGGGGTTTACTGGGAACGTCGGTGTTCTCGATGACCCAGTTGTAAAGCGGCCTGTGATCCTCGTACTCAAGGGAGCACAGGGAGTGGGTGATGCCCTCCAGAGCGTCCGGAATGGGATGGGCGAAGTCGTACATTGGGTAGATGCACCATCTGTTGCCCTGACGGTGATGGTGGGCGTACTTTATGCGGTAGAGGACCGGGTCACGCATGTTGAAGTTGCCGCTGGCAAGGTCGATCTTTGCGCGGAGGGTCATTTTGCCCTCGCCGAATTCGCCCTTTCTCATGCGGCGGAAGAGGTCAAGGCTCTCCTCGATGGGCCTGTCACGGTAGGGGCTTGTGGCGGGAATGCCCACGTCGCCCCTGCGCTCCTTGAATTCCTCGGGGCTCAGCTCGCATACGTAGGCCAGACCCTTCTTTATAAGGCCCTCAGCCAGCTCGTAAGTCTGCTCAAAATAGTCGCTGCCGTAGAAGAAGCGGTCGTCCCAGTCGAAGCCCAGCCACCTGATGTCCTCCTGAATGGCGTCAACATACTCCACGTCCTCCTTTGTGGGGTTGGTATCGTCCATTCTCAGGTTGCAGATGCCGCCGAACTTTTCCGCGGTGCCGAAATCAATGATAAGGGCCTTGCAGTGGCCGATATGCAGGTAGCCGTTGGGTTCCGGCGGGAATCGGGTGTGGACACGCATGCCCTCAAACTGACCGCCGGGGCCTATGTCCTCCGCCACGAAATTGTGAATGAAATTGCTGTTTTCATATACAGGTGTGCTTGCCTCGTTTGCCATAAAAGCGACGACCTTTCTCCGCGTTGCGCGGTAAAATATCACGGTTTTGATCCTTGTAAAAATCGAAAAATATTATATCAAAGGATAACGGAAAGGTCAAGAGAAGGGGAAGGATTCTGTTTGCAGCCGCAGTATGTTTAAGCAGGCGCAGAAAAATTTCATTTGGGCCTATTGACTTTTGACCTGTTTTGTGCCATAATGTGAAAAACTTAATCCAAACCGTTGACGCGGAGATAACGGCAATGATGCCTTTACAGAGAGCCTGCGATGCTGAGAATCAGGTAAGAAACAAGTTGTCATGTAAACGATGGATAAACCGTTTACTGAAATGGACCGCTGAGGGCGCAGTCAAAGGCGCGTTTTTGCGCCGAGTATTCTGCGACGTTGCAGGCAGACGTTATTTGCCGGGGATATGTTTGTATCCTGACAAGCGCACGGGGGAACCGTGAATCAAGGTGGCACCGCGGATAAATGTTTATTCGTCCTTGACAGAAGAGGCTTTCTGTCAGGGATTTTTTATTAGCTCCTTTGGCAGAGAGTCAAGGGAGTTTTTTATTTTATTGGAGGGAGAACCATGAAAACAACACCTGAATTTGCCGATGTGGAAATGATCGCCGCTTCCGGCAAGTACGACGTGCTCCCCGTGAGCTGTGAGATCCTGTCGGACTTCATCACCCCCATCGAGGCCATGCGGATACTGAAAAACGTATCGAAGCACTGCTACATGCTGGAGTCCGCCCAGGCGGACGAGACCTGGGGCAGATACACCTTCCTGGGATTTGACCCCACCATGGAGATCACCTGCATAGGCGGCACCATGAACGGCGTTCTGGACGCCGGAAGAATGAAATACGTGACGGGCAATCCGTCGAGCTACCTCAGAGAGGTGCTGTCCAAATACAGAAGTCCCCGATTTGAAAACCTGCCGCCCTTTACCGGGGGACTGGTGGGATACTTCTCCTTCGACTATCTGGGGTACAGCGAGCCAAGTGTCCGGAACAACGCCCTTGACACCGAAAACTTCAAGGACGTGGATCTCATGCTCTTTGACAAGGTCATCGCCTTCGACAATATCCGTCAGAAGATAATTCTCATCGTAAACATGCGGCTTGACGAACCGGAGACAAACTACAACAAGGCGGTGTGGGAGCTGCGGCAGTTGAGAGACCTGCTTCGAAACGGGGAAAAGAAAAACGAGCCCGGCGGCAGGCTTATGGGAGAGGTGACGCCCCTGTTCGATAAGGAACAGTTCTGCGCCATGGTGGAAAAGGCGAAAAAGCACATTTTCGAGGGCGACATATTCCAGATCGTGCTTTCCAATCGTCTGAGCGCCCCATTTGAGGGCAGCCTCTTAAACACATACCGGGTGCTCCGCACCATTAACCCCTCGCCCTACATGTTCTATTTCTCCGGCACCGATGTGGAGGTGGCAGGCGCCTCACCGGAAACGCTGGTGAAGCTGGAAAACGGCGTGCTCCACACCTTCCCCCTGGCGGGCACAAGACCGAGAGGGAAGACCGCCGAGGAGGATGCTGCCCTGGAAAAGGAGCTGCTGGCGGACGAAAAGGAGCTGGCGGAGCACGATATGCTGGTCGATCTTGGGCGAAACGATCTGGGTAAGATCAGCAAATTCGGTTCGGTACAGGTTGAGAAGCTGCACTTCATCGAGCGTTATTCCCACGTAATGCACATCGGCTCCACGGTGCGGTCGGAGATCGACGAGGGCAAGGACGCCCTGGACGCCATCGAGGCGGTGCTCCCGGCGGGAACCCTTTCCGGCGCGCCGAAAATCAGGGCGTGCCAGCTCATTGCGGAGCTGGAGAACAACAAGCGGGGCATTTACGGCGGCGCCATCGGGTATATCGATTTCTCCGGGAATATGGACACCTGCATCGCCATCCGCATCGCATATAAGAAAAACGGAAAGGTGTTCGTCAGGAGCGGGGCGGGCATCGTGGCCGATTCCGTCCCGGAAAAGGAGTACGAAGAGTGCCTGAACAAGGCAAAAGCCTCTCTCAGAGCGCTGGAGATAGCCCAGGAGGAAGACTTATGATTCTGCTTATAGACAATTACGACAGCTTTTCCTACAACCTCTATCAGCTCATCGGCGAGATCCGGCCGGATTTACGGGTCATCCGCAACGATGAGATGACGGTGGAGGAGATAGGGGAGCTCAGGCCCGATCGGATAATCATATCCCCGGGCCCCGGCAGACCGGAAAACGCCGGGGTGATAATCGAGGCCGCCCGGACCCTGGGGAAAACCATCCCCACACTGGGCGTGTGCCTCGGCCACCAGGCCATCTGCGCCGCCTTCGGAGCCACGGTCACCTACGCGAAAAGGCTCATGCACGGGAAACAGTCGGAGGTAAAATTTTCAGAGGGGTGTCCGATTTTTAAGGGCTGCCCCGTTACAGCCCCGGTTGCCCGGTACCATTCCCTGGCGGCGGACGCGGATACCATACCGGAGGAGCTTAAAGTAACCGCCGTCACCGCCGACGGGGAGGTAATGGCGGTACAGCACAGGGATTATCCCATCTTCGGCCTGCAGTTCCACCAGGAATCAATCCTGACACCACACGGAAAGACAATGCTGAATAACTTTATAAAGGAGATATAACAATGATCAAGGAAGCAATCGTAAAGATAGTAAACAAGGAAGACCTCACCTACGACGAGGCCTACACCGTCATGAACGAAATAATGAGCGGCGAGACCACCGCCACCCAGAACGCCGCCTTCCTCGCCGCCCTTTCCACCAAAAGCGCCAGAGCCGAGACAACGGACGAGATCGCGGGATGCGCCGCCGCCATGAGGGACCACGCAACAAAGGTGGAAACCGGCATGGAGCTTCTTGAGATCGTGGGAACAGGGGGCGACAACGCCCGCAGCTTCAATATCTCCACCACCTCCGCACTGGTTGCGGCGGCGGCGGGGATCAAAGTGGGAAAACACGGCAACAGGGCCGCGTCCTCCCAGTGCGGTACGGCGGACTGCCTTGAGGCCCTGGGTGTAAACATCCGACAGAGCCCCGCGAGATGCGTGGAGCTTTTAAACGAGGCGGGCATGTGCTTCTTTTTCGCGCAGAAATACCATACCTCCATGAAATATGTGGGCGCGATCCGGAAGGAGCTGGGCTTCCGCACCGTGTTCAACATCCTCGGCCCGCTGACGAACCCCGCCAGCCCCTCCATGCAGCTCCTG
>JAFRUW010000196.1 GCA_017438675.1 Oscillospiraceae bacterium
GCAGAGACAGTGAGTCGAATCGTCTTGGCGCCAAGAGAGCCGACGGTCAGTTCGTTCTGGCCGGCAACATCCTTGTTCGTCAGAGAGGCACAAAGATCCATCCGGGTACCAACGTCGGCAAGGGTAAGGATGACACCCTGTTCGCACTGAAGGACGGTATCGTTCGTTTTGAGCGTCTCGGCAAGGACAGAAAAAAGGTTTCCGTTTACGAGGAAATCGCTCAGTAACAACTGAAAAAAACGAGGCGGCGAGCGTAAGCTCGCCGCTTTTTGCGTGCCTGAAAGCTATTTCATTATTGCTGTTATTCGATTCCCACGATGACCCGGGCAAGGCGGATCACATCGGTGTTGGTTATATCTCCCGATCTGTCCATGTCTCCGGCTTCAAAGTGTTTGCCCGTGAGGGTGACGATATGCACCACATGCCGCGCCACCATAATCAGGTCGGCATTTCCCACATCTCCGTCGCCGTTGGCGTCCCCGGGGATGATCTGAACCACAGGGGGCAGGGGATCGGTGAAGTCCCCGGTGTAGGAATCGCCGCAGCGGGAGCACGTATAGACCGTGTATCCGCCGGATGCCTCGGTGGGAGGTATCACGGTTGCCTGGTAATCATGTCCTGCTGCAGGTGCGCCGGGCTCGGTGTAGGTGTCTCCGCAGACGGAGCATTTATAGGTGACGGTACCCGCGCTCGTACATGTGGGCGGGGTTACTGTCGACTTGTAGCTGTGGCCGGCTGCAGGTGCGCCGGGTTCGGTGTAGGTGTCTCCGCAGACGGAGCATTTATAAGTGACGGTACCCGCGCTAGTACATGTGGGCGGAGTTACGGTCGACTTGTAGCTGTGCCCTGCGGCGGGGATGCTTTCGCGGACGGTTTTGCCGCAGTCTTTACAGACAGAGACTGTGCTGCCGGGGATAACGCATGTGGGAGCAGTCCGGGTCACGCTATAATTGTGAGCGGCGGTTTCGGTCACATCGCAGTTTAAGCAGCGGCGGATGTGATCGTTCCCGTTGTCCGTCCAGTTTCCGAAGGAATGGCCTGCGGCGGGAGCGCCGGGTTCGGTGTAAGTATCGCCGCAGACGGTGCAAGTGTAGGTGACTGAACCGGCTTCGGTGCAGGTGGGCGGCGTTGTTTCCGCCTTATAGCTGTGAGACGCGGCGGGAAGATCCAGGGAAGCCAGAAGGACCCCGTCGGCGTAGCAGGAGATTACGGCGCCTGCGCAGTTATGCCGCTTCATTATGCCCTCCGGCGTGACGGAAACGATTTCCGGGGATGAGGATGTAAAGGTGAGATTGTCGCTGTCTATGTACAGACCCTCGCTGAAAAACTCAGTGTTTCTGTTGACAAGCCGAAGCTGTGAGCTGCCGTCGGTAAGATCTGTTTTGTTAAGCACGGGGGATAAATAGTCGGTGTTCACCGATATCTTAGCGGTCACATTCTTTGTGCCGGATATCGCGGGCTGAGGCGTGGCTTTGCCGGAGGAAAAGCACTGGACCCAGAACCTTGACCCGTTTTGATAGAAGCAGCCGATTCCCACGGAAACGTATGACGCATTCACCATATTCCCGTAATGACCGGGGGAGTTGATCCAACTGTTCATTACAGCTTCGGCAGTCCTCTGACCTGCGGCGATGTTTTCCGCCAGACTGCCCGATGCGCTGAAGGCGGTAAAGCAGTTCCTCCCGTCCGGGCGGGTGTGGTCGAAGTATACGGCGCACTCGGCGGCTCTCAGCATGGCGTCGCTCAAGAGTCCCTTGTCCATTGTCAGGGCGGGAAGGTTCATGTCCGAGCGGAGCTTGTTGAGCCTGTCAAGAACATCGTATGACGCGGAGTAATCCTCCTTTCCCGATACGGTGAGGGTCAAAAGCTTATCCGCGGCCATCACATTTATCATGGATGACAGCATGCAGAGCACCAGCACAAATACCGCGGCGCGTTTTAATATCTTCATCGTTCCTTCCTCCTTTGATTCAAACGGTTAAAGTCAGACAATACACAGACAGCGGTACGTCTAAAACTCATAAAGGCCAACGATGTGCCTTGCCAGGAGGATAAGATCGGAGTTGGTGACGCTGTTGTCGTAATTAACGTCAGCCGCCATGGTATCGATGGACACGGGGATGCTTACAATATATCTTGCCACGAGGATGAGGTCGGTGTTATTTATATCGCTGTCGTTGTTTACATCGCCGGTGTTGAAATCGTGGTCCGAGTAAAACAGAGTGTCCCGGCAGACAGACACCCCGCCTATGTACGCCTCTATGGCTACAAAGCCCATTTTGGAGGGCGATGAGACGAGGCCGCCTTCCGTCACAGCGGCGATTCCGTTTTCATTGGCCTTATATGTGACGATATCATTGTTCAGGAAAACGAAGCTGTCCTCAAAGAAGGGATTTACATTGACAATGTATAACTGGGAATAATCCTCATCTTCCGTGGCCTCGATATCAAAATACAGATCGCAGTAATCGGAGCTTACTGCCACCGATGCCGTGACGCCTCTGTCCTCGGGTACGGGGGAGGGGACGGATGCGGTTTCGGAGGAGAAGACCTGCACCCAATGGACAACGCCGTACTGATAGAAGCATCCTATGCCGATGGATTTGTAATCGGCTGTGAGGATGTTGGCCCTGTGACCGGGGGAGTTCATCCAGGAAGTCATTACCTCCGCGGCGGATTCCTGACCGAGAGCGATATTCTCACCGATGTGGCTGTACTCGAATCTGGCGGGAAAAGCGCTGAAGCAATCGGAACCGTCGGGCCTTGTGTGGTCGAAGAATATGGCGATCTCCGCGGCGCGCTGCATAGCCACAGCCAGCAGGTCTCTGTCCATGGAAAGGGGTGAGAGACCGTTTGCGGCTCTTTCACTGTTTACGATTTCCAGCACGCCGTAGGCAATGGTGTAATCCTCGGTGCCGTTAAAACGGAGAACAACGTTATCATAATCCGCGGCAAAGGCCGTGGATACTGATAACAGCATACAAATTGCGATGACAGATACAATTATTCGGCTGAATGGTTTCATTTTGACAACCTCCTGACGGTTTTTATTAAAATATATTACTTTTAACGGAAACTGTCAACCGAAACAGCCTCGCCGGATCGCGGAGAGGGCTCAGATCGTAAGAGTGCCGTTTTCATCCTCGATGAGGATCAGGATGTTTTCCTGATTTCCGGTGACGGCGTTTACATATATTATATAGTGCCTTCCGTCATGGTTTTCGCATTTGAACTCGTGGCAGAACACCTCGTTTTTGCCCATGGTGGGGATCACCGCCATGGCGTGGGAGAGGATATTCAGATCCGGAATGACAAGTTTCTTCGCTTCTTCCTCGGTGACCTCCGGCTCCGGGATGTCCCTGCCCGTGTGGCACATGAAGTACCCCTTCGCCTCAAAGCCCACGATCGTCCCGTTGTCCATTGCGACAGTCACCTTGATAAGGTCGTTGTAGCAGATCACGCCGTCCTGAACATACGCGAAGTTCACGGTCAGGGCGCCGGAGTCCACGGTACTGTAGGTGGGAACCATATTGTCATAACCCCGGCTTATGAGGAAGCTCTGCGCCGCCTCAGCCGCGCTGTCCCGGCTCATTGTCGATTCGCTTATCATTCGGGTGTTTTCGTAGTAGGACACGTACCCGCCGGGGGAGGTGACCTCCACCGTGACGCTGCCGCCGTAAGCCCCGGCGGTAAAGGAATAGACCGGCAGATCGCCGTTTATAAAACCGCCTTTTGAAAAAGCGCTTGTTTTGAGATCGGTAAACTCTGCGGCGATTTCCAGCGCCCGGGATTCGGTGATCTCAATCGTGCCTTTCAGCATCTCCGGCTCACGGTCGGAAATGTGGTCGGAAAAGGGGCCGTCGTATATGAGGGAGGGTATTTCCGGGAACTGGGTCTCGATCATTTTAAAGCCCTCGCCCAGCCCGTCAAATGACCGCATAGCTTCCCCCGTCCGGCCTGCGGCGTACCCCGCACGGGACAGCTCACCCACGGTGATGCTGCCGCTCTGCATATCTCCGTACATCTTTGTGAGGCTGTCGGACAGGAGGCTTGCGCTCTGAGACAGGGAGATCAGGTTGCCGTATTCCTCGTCGGTGTAGCCGGTGCCGTTTGAGGCGTTCCGGGACAGTGCGTAGGCGTAATCACCCGCCTTCGCAAGAAAGGATGAGACCGTTCCCAGATCGTAGCAGGAGTTGGGCAGCTCGGAGAGCGCCATTTCCGCCGCCGCGGCCTTTCCGTAGACCTGGGTGCAGACGGTGCTTATCATGGACGGGGACGTTGCGCAGACGCACTTCTGAAGTGCTGAATCCACGTCCTCCACGGCGTTCACCAGCTCCGAAAAGGCGTGCTGATAGTTGTGCCGGATGTATCTGTCCCGAATGAGATTCTCCGTGCGGAGCCGCAGCAGAAAGCCCCCCATAACGAGGAAAGCGGCGGCAATGTAGCCTGTAATGAGAACGGCGCGTTTTTTCTTTGACATAAAAATCACCCCTTTACAGATATTGTTTTCCGTAAAGGGGTGATCTATTAAGTCAATTTATAACAATTATGAGAGCTTCTCAAGACCGATTCTCAGACGGCGGAGGGTTTCCTCACGGCCAAGGATCCGGCAGATCTCCACAGCGCCGCCGGGGGTCACCGCCATGCCGGCCGCGGCGATGCGCACCGGCCACATAAGGGTGGCGTTCTTCATCTCCAGCTCGGCGGCCTTGTTAACCAGGGCGTCATGGATGGATTCGTCATTCCACTCAGGGAGGGACTCGAACATGGGGATGACCTCGTTCAATACACGAACAGAGGTTTCCGGGTTGGATTTGGACTTTTTGTGGGTGAACAGCTCGACACTGTAATCAGGCAGCTCTTCAAAGAATGTGATCTTTTCGGGAATGTCTGTGAGCTTCTCACAGCGCTGCTGAAGGAGGGACGCGATACCGGCTATGTCAGCGTCGGGGTTCTTCACCGCCTGCCTGATATAGGGTTCCGCCTCCTTCGCGAATTCCTCCGGCGTCATGGCGCGGATGTATTCGCTGTTGAAGTAGGTGAGCTTGGCAATGTCGAAAATAGCCGGGGACTTGGAAATGCCGTGAACGTCAAAGATCCCGCACAGCTCATCCATCGTAAAGATTTCCTGCTCTCCTCCGGGGCTCCAGCCCAGGAGGGCCACATAGTTTACAACGGCCTCGGAAAGATAACCCTGTGCCAGAAGGTCCTCGTAGGAGGGGTCGCCGTGGCGCTTGGACATCTTGTTGTGAGCGTCCCGCATAACAGGGGGGCAGTGGATGTATTTGGGGATATCCCAGCCGAAGGATTCGTACAGCAGATTGTATTTCGGCGCGCTGGACAGGTATTCGGAGCCTCTCACCACATGGGTGATGCCCATGAGGTGGTCGTCAATGACGTTGGCGAAGTTGTAGGTGGGCAGCCCGTCGGATTTGATGAGCACGTTGTCGTCAAGGCTGTCGTTGGGTGTGGTGATCTCGCCGAAGATCTCGTCGCTGAAGGTTGTGGAACCTTCACGTGGGATTTTCTGTCTTATGACGTAGGGCACTCCGGCGTCCAGCTTCGCCCGGATCTCCTCAGGGGAGAGGCGGGAACAGCGCCCGTCGTACTTTACGAAGCCCTTGTCGTCACCTGAAGTGTCCTCGTCCGCCTTGTTGCAGAAGCAGCGGTATGCGCCGCTCTTTTCAATAAGGAGCTCGGCGTACTTGCCGTAGAAGCCGCGCCTTTCGGTCTGGATATAGGGGCCCACGGGGCCGCCGATATCGGGGCCTTCGTCATGCTTCAGCCCGCAGCGCTTGAGGGTGTCGTAAATGACCTTTACTGCGTCCCCCACAAGGCGCTTCTGATCGGTGTCCTCAATGCGGAGGATGAACTTGCCGTTATAGTGCTTTGCTATAAGGTAGGTGTACAGCGCGGTGCGCAGGTTGCCCACGTGCATGTAGCCCGTGGGGCTGGGCGCGAACCTTGTCCTGACCTCGCCTTTGGGGATGCGGGCTTCCATTTCCTCGAACCATTTGTAATCAAGAGCCATATCGTTCTCCGTTCCGCCCCGGATTCAGCTGAACTAGCGGGGCATGTGTAATTATAATGAAATAATGTTTACATTATATTTCAAATTTTGTAAAGAATCAAGGCAGAAAATCAGTTGACAGCGGTGCTATAATTGTTAAACAACCCAAAGGCAACATTTTCCGTGCGCTGTTTTGCGAGTTTATGAAAGGAGCAGGCGTTGGAGAATATACTTGAATCTGTGTCCTCCGGCTTTGCGAATTATATAACCTTTATTCTCAGGTTCGTTACTCCCCTTCTTTCCGGTCTGATTCTGTATCGCTGCGGAAAGTCCCTTTTACGAGGCAGGGGAGAGAGCGAAACCTGGGGCTACCTGTGTTTGCCCAACGGAGGCAGGATATACCTGAATCACTGGGAGAACATCATAGGGCGCAACCGATCATGTGACGCGCTTATGGAGTTTCCCACGGTTTCCCGTATCCACGGCGCCCTGATCCGGGACAGCCGGGGAGGGTGGAAGGTCTACGACCTGAATTCCAAAAGCGGCATCCTTGTAAACGGCGAGAAGGCGGAGCGGTCCGCCCCGGTAAAAAGCGGGGATATCCTCACTATGGGCGGGGTGCAGCTCACCTTCATGGATCTGAATGAGGAACAGCTTGCCCGTCAGGCGGAGGCAAGGACGAAGCCCGGCACCATTGTGAGGCCGGGGATCACCCTGATGCTTTTAACGGAGCTGCAGCTTCTTCTTGGTATACAGCATTATATCGCCATGGGGGAAGAGGCGGACATTATGATCCCGCTTTCCTTTGCGGTTCTTGCGGGGATAATGTGGGTATACTACCTTTTCATGCGCATACTCAGGCGGAGGGGCGTGGAGATCGAGACTCTCGCGTTTTTCCTCTGTACCCTGGGCCTTTCGGTGACTGCCACTGCGGTGCCTTCCGACATGATAAAGCAGCTTGTGTTTGTCACCGCCGGCCTTTTTGTGTTCCTTTGCCTGGGCTTCTTCCTGCGGGATCTGGAGCGGGCGAGGAAGCTCCGGTGGCCCATCGCCGTTGTCGGTGTACTGATGCTGACGGCAACGCTGGTGATCGCGAAGTCCACAAACGGCGCGAAAAACTGGATATCCATAGCGGGGTTCACCTTCCAGCCCTCGGAATTCGTTAAAATATGCTTTGTTTTCGCCGGGGCCACCACAATGGACAGGCTTTTCGCGAAGCGGAACCTGATCCTGTTTATGGCTTTTTCCGCCCTCTGCGTCGTCACATTGGGACTTATGAGCGATTTCGGCACTGCCCTTGTGTTCTTTGCGGCGTATCTCATAATAGCGTTTATCCGATCCGGGGATTTTGCCACCATCTTCCTGTCGGCAGGCGGCGCGGCATTGGGAGGATTTCTTATCCTCACCGTGAAGCCCTATATCAAAGACAGGTTTTCCACCTGGGGCAAGGCATGGCAGTTCGCCAATGAGGGCGGCTATCAGCAGACCAGGACTATGGCTGCCGCGGCCAGCGGCGGCCTTTTCGGAGTGGGAGCGGGCAACGGATGGCTCCACACCGTGTTCGCGGCGGAGACAGACATGGTTTTCGGACTGATATGCGAGGAGCACGGGCTTATAACAGGCGTTTTCGCCATAGGGGCGCTGGTGCTGCTGGCGCTTTTTGCCATCAAGGCCGCGGCCACCGCAAGAAGCTCTTTCTACGTGATCGGGGCCTGCGCGGCGGTGACCATGCTGCTGTTCCAGCTCATACTGAACGTGTTCGGCTCCCTTGACATACTGCCATTTACGGGGGTGACCTTCCCCTTTGTATCAAGAGGCGGGTCGAGCATCATCGCCTGCTGGGGCTTACTTGCCTTCGTCAAGGCGGTGGATACAAGGCAGAACGCCAGCTTTGCAATAAAGCTTCCCAAAAGAAAAAGAAAGAAGGACACCTTTTACACCATTCAGGACGGCTATGATTTTTCAGGATACGATCCGGAAAGGCATGAAGTATGAACAGAGTCAAACGAAGGACCATGTCCCTTCTCAGCCTGGTGCTTATAATAGCGATGGGATTGTCCTTTTATGTATACAGATACGCTGTCCACGGCAGGGAATGGGCCAGCTTTACTTCCAACAAGGCGGTTTTTTCCCAGGGACAGCTTATGGTGGGCACGGTGTGCGACCGGAACGGCGCGGTCCTTGCCACCGTGGATGACGGACGGCGGATCTACAATGAGGATCCGGTGATCCGGCGTTCCACCCTTCACGCCGTAGGCGATCAATACGGCAACATCGGCACCGGGGCGCTCTCGGTATTCGCACCGGAGCTCATCGGTTACGACCCGGTGAACGGGGCATACACCCCCGACCGCAAGGGCGGGAAGGTGCGGCTTTCCATCGACAGCGGCCTGAATGCGGCGGCATATGAGGCCATGGACGGCAGAAAAGGCGTTGTGGCGGTGGAAAACTACGAGACGGGGGAGATAGTCTGTATGCTCAGCTCCTACAACTACGACCCGTATTACCCGCCGGAGGATGTTTCAACACCGGAATATGAGGGCGTGTATTTGAACAGATTTCTGTCCGCGGCATACACTCCCGGCTCCACATTCAAGCTTGTCACCCTGACTGCGGCGCTGGAAAGAATCCCCGATCTTTTTGACAGGACATTTGAATGCCGTGGGAGCGTGGAGATAGACGGGGAGTACGTCACATGCACCGGAACCCACGGGGAGATAGATATAAACGAGGCGCTGGCGGTTTCCTGCAACTGCGTTTTTGCGGAGCTTGCGGTGGAGCTGGGCGGCGACACCCTCGAAAGATACGCAAATGATCTCGGGTTAACGGGAAGCATTAAGGTGAGCGGCATAAAAACCGCCTCGGGAAATTACGACAAAGCTGCCGACGGCAGCGTGGACCTTGCGTGGTCCGGCATCGGGCAGTATAATGACTCTGTGAATCCGGCGGCAATGCTCAGGTTTGTGAGCGGCATCGCAAACGGCGGTACGGCAGAGGAGCAGACATTGCTTTACGGGAAATCCTCCGGGAGCGACAGGATAATGAAAACCTCCACTGCCGAGACCATTGCGAAAATGATGAACTACAACGTATACTACACCTACGGTGAGGACAATTATCCAGGGCTTGAGCTCTGTGCCAAATCCGGTACCGCGGAGGTGGGCGGGGGAGCCGATCCCCATGCGCTGTTCGTCGGGTTTATAAGAGATGAGAAACACCCCTACGCCTTTGTCGTGATCGTTGAAAACGGCGGTTCCGGCAGCAGAACGGCAGGCAGGGTGGCAAACGCCGTCCTGCAGGCGGCGGTGAACAAGTAAACAACGCATATAAATGCGCTCAATTATTTAATGAAGTTTTGGGAGAGATAATGGCATGAAAAAGGACAGAAAAGGAAAACATGTAGTGGAAAAGGAGCCGAATAAGCTGTGGTTCTATCTGTTCGTGCCTCTGGCGGTCTTCTTTATGGAAATGGTCGTCATGTGGCACTGCTTCCACAAGTTTATGGCATGGGGCGTACTGTATACGTTCCTGTTCTCGGTGGTTTTCGGGCTTTGTATAGTGTTCATTTCGTCACTGTTTAGACGGAAGGGCGGCCATGCCGCCATGGTGATAATGATGCTGATAGTCACCCTCATAATGGGGACTCAGGCGGTGTACTTCACCATTTTCAAGACCTTCACCACACTTTCGCAGGCAGACATGGCAGGCGACGCCATAGGTACCTTCTGGCGTGAAACACTGAACGGCATCTGGAATACGAAGTGGACCCTCCTCGTTCTTTTCATCCCGTTCCTGATCATCGTCTTTTTCGGCAAGCGTTTCCATCCAGACAAGCGAATCGGCATCGTTGGCGCAATTGCCCTGCTCCTTGTCATTGCGATCTTCCAGGTGGGCGGAACCCAGCTTGCCCTTGCCAATACCCAGGGCGTTATGTCCTACAGATATGTTTACAACGGGGAGCTGTCCCCGATGCTTTCGGTGCCCAGATTCGGCGTCCTTACAACGCTGAGGTTTGAGATCAGGAACAATCTTCTCGGCGTTCCCTCCGAAAAGCAGTCCGGAAAGGCCGATGAACCCGACATTCCCGAGGAGACGGAGAAGACCGATGAACCTGACATCCCCGAGGAGACGGTGATCGAGCCCACGGAAGAGATCTCGGTCATCACAGAATACGATGACAACGTGCTGGAGATCGATTTCGACGCCCTCATAGCGGAAGAAAGCGATGACAAGATTATCGACATGCACGAGTATTTCAGAGACAGGGAACCCACAAAGCAGAACGAATACACCGGTATCTATAAGGACTACAACCTTATCTGGATCTGCGCGGAGGGCTTCTCCAGATACGCCGTAAGCGAACAGTATACCCCCACCCTCTACAAAATGGCAAACGAGGGCTTCGTGTTCGACAACTTCTACAACCCAATCTGGTACGTCTCCACCAGCGACGGCGAGTATACCACCATGATGGGCCTTATCCCCAAGAGTGGCGTCAGAAGCTTCTCCTACAGCGGCGACAAGTATATGCCCTTCGGATTCGGACACATGCTGTCCCCTCTGGGCTACACCTGCAGGGCGTACCACAACCACACCTACGACTACTACGGACGCGACCGCAGCCATCCCAACCTGGGCTATGACTACAAGGCCCTTGGCAGAGGCCTCGACGTCAAGAAGACCTGGCCGGAGTCCGACGTTGAGATGATGGAAAAGACCGTTCCGGAGTACATCAACGACGCGAAGTTCCACACCTATTATATGACCGTCAGCGGCCATCTGGAGTACAACTTCGGCGGCAACGCCATGTCCTCCAAGCACAAGGCGGAGGTCCAGCCCATGCTGGATGCCGGCTATTCCGAAGCGGCGGCGGCATACGTTGCCTGCAATATGGAGTTCGACCAGTCCATGAAGTACCTCATCGATCAGCTTCAGGCGGCGGGCAAGCTGGACAAGACTCTCTTCGTCATCTCCGGCGACCACTACCCCTACGGCCTTGAAAAGAGCCAGATGGAGGAGCTTCTCGGTTCTGAGTTTGACGAGGACTTTGAGATGTTCAGGACAACGCTCATTATCTGGAACAGCCAGATGGAGCCTACCCACGTGGAAAAGTACTGCAGCAGCCTTGACGTTATGCCCACCATCCTGAATCTCCTGGGCGTGGAATACGATTCCCGCCTCATCATGGGTCAGGATATACTGTCCGATTCCCCGGCCCTTATCGAGTTCAACAACAAGAGCTATATCACCGACCTGGGCAGGTACAACTCCCGAACCGACGAGTTCATCCCCAACGAGGGCGTCACCGTCCCCGAGGGCTACGCGGCCGATATGCTGAAGTACGTCACCGACGAATTCTCTTACTCGGCGAAGATCCTGGAAAACGACTACTACGCAAAGGTGTTTAAACACGAATAAAACATCAGAATAAACGCAAAAAATCCACCGGGAAGTGATAGACCCGGTGGATTTTTTGTATTCGGTTTATTTTTTCTCACTCCGTGAAATGAACGTGATTGTTGATATGATCGGTGCTTATTACACCTGATGCTCGACCTGTGTATCTGTTTTTGCCAATCGGATACCGGTGCGGATCAGCTCTACCATATCCTTCTGCTTCTCAACGGGCATCTCCTGCAGATTGTAGAGCAGAGATTCATACGGATTTTTGACCGTCTCACCTTTAATAAGATAATCCAGGCTCTGGCCCAGGATTGAACTCAGTTTAATCAGATTATCAACAGAAAGCCCGGTCAGACCGCGCTCGACTTCGCTGAAATGCTTTACAGAAATACCGAGCATCTCCGCCATCTCTTCTTGAGTTATTCTTTGATATTTGCGGCAGGATTTTATACGCTGGCCCATACCTTTTTTATAATCGTCCATAATACTATCTCCAAACATTATAGGTTTATCTTATCATAACGTCTCAGTTATAAAAACAAGGTAGAAGGTGTTGACAAACTAAACCTAATATGTTATCTTTTTCAAAGATTATTCCTTTACGAAAAACCGAATCGGTGAAATCTTTTTTGAGCAGGATAAACTGTTGCACAAATAATGGAGGTTGTATGGATATTAAAAACGATTGGTATGCTTTGCCTGAAAATCTCAGGAAAAGGCTGAAAGAAGCAAATGTATTTTTTTCCGAGGACTGGTATGCATATAATAAGAACAGAAATGAAGAAATGTATTACTTTTGGGATGAAAGCTATTTAATGGCTGTAAGAATAAAGAAGGTATTTATTCTTAAGGGCGGCGTCCTTGACGCAGAACCGTTTTGCTTGGGAAATGATGACAGCTTTCAAAAGCAGCAGCTTTTTTTGGATAAATGCTGCCGTCTGATAAAACAGAAAAGACTTGCGGATTGGATTCAGACGGAAATATGCTCAAACTTTTTGTCCTATCCCTCGACTGCCGTTGTTTTCGGTTCAGGTAATTATATGTTGACATTGGAAAACTGCACCGATGAAGAACTGCTTCAGAAAATGCACTCCAAAAACCGGAATTTGATCCGAAGAGGTATGAGGGAAGGGATAACGATATCTCACAGCGGCGATCATTTATTGGCTGACTATAAGTATGTTGAAGATCAGGTCTGGGCAAGGCAGGGAAAGCCGCTCAGAAGTATGGAGCATTTCAGAGATATTGTGAAATGTATGCCGAAAACGTCCTCTGTTGCTGTTGCGTATAATACTGACGGAGAACCGGAAGCGGGCGTTGTTTTTTTGTTCACAAAGGTTATGGGGTATTACCATCACGGAGCCAGCGGAACAAATCACGTTGTCGGTGCTCACAATTACCTATTATTCAAGCAATGTTGTTTTTTAAAGGACTTGGGTGTTAAGAAGGTGTGCTTTGTAGGGTACAGACGAGAGTCTGAGTTGGGCAGAAACGCAAAATCAGACAGTATTCAGAAGTATAAAGAAAAGTTCTCGGATGAGGTTCTTGAAACATACGGATTTAAAGTAGAGTTTAATAAGTTCCATTTTAAGTTGTACAGACTTGCAAATATGATTATTAACAAAGAGCAGTTTGAGGATAAGTATGACAGCAGGAGTAAAAATTATCCGGAATATAATACCAGAAAGCATCAGTAGAATAAAAA
>JAFRUW010000197.1 GCA_017438675.1 Oscillospiraceae bacterium
CGCGCGGGAGCGTTTGTATCCCTGCACAGGAACGGGCGGCTGCGCGGGTGCATAGGAACGATAACGGCTGTGCGCGAAAGCGTTGCGGAAGAGATCATCGAGAACGCAATAAGCGCATGTTCCAGAGACCCCCGTTTTTCGCCTGTAGCCCCGGACGAACTTAACAGTCTGGAGATCAGCGTGGATGTCCTGGGCGATACCGAGCCCATCGATTCGCCCGATCAGCTTGACGTAAAGCGCTACGGCGTTATAGTCAGCCACGGATACAAGCGCGGGCTGCTGCTCCCGAACCTGGACGGCGTGGATACTGTGGAATACCAGATCGACATCGCACGGCAGAAAGCAGGTATCCGCGAGGATGAGCCTTACAGTCTGGAACGTTTTGAAGTGGTGCGGCATTACTGAGGTTAAGGAAAATGGCTAAGTGCGGAGTTTGCTTCAGACACTGTGATATAAAGGAAGGACAGCTCGGCTTCTGCGGCGGAAGGACGGTCGCTGACGGCCGGGTCACTGCGTACAATTACGGCAGGATATCATCGATCGCGCTGGATCCGATCGAGAAAAAACCGCTTAAAAGGTTTTTCCCGGGCAGCATGATCCTGTCCGTCGGGAGTTTCGGATGCAATCTCAGGTGTCCGTTCTGTCAGAACAGCGAGATATCCTGGTCCGAGCAGGCCATAAGATATGCCAAGAGCGCAGATATTATAAGCCCCGAATCGCTGACTGAGCTGGCGGAGAGTGCAAGGACAAAGGGCAATATAGGCCTGGCGTATACCTACAATGAACCGCTCATAGGATATGAATTTGTCCGGGATACGGCGGTGCTCGCTAGGCAAAAAGGTCTTAAGAATATAATGGTCACAAACGGGACGGCCGAACTGTCGGTGCTGGAGGAGCTAAGGTCATGTATCGACGCGATGAACATCGATCTCAAAGGGTTTACCGACCGGTATTACAGTGATGTTCTGGGCGGCGACCGTCATCAGGTCATGGCGTTCATAGAGGAAGCTGTAAAGACATGCCACATAGAACTGACGGCGCTGATCGTTCCCGGAGAAAACGACAGCGAGGATGAGATAAGATCGATGTCCCGGTGGATAAGCCGGCTGAAAAACCCTGACGGCAGTGGCGTTCCTCTTCACATCACACGTTTCTTTCCCAGATTTCACATGCAGGACAGAGAAGCGACTGACGTTTCCCGGATTTACCGTCTTGCGGACATCGCGAGGGAAGCTCTTGAATATGTTTATACGGGAAACTGCTGAATGCGGCACATGTCAAAATACAGGAGTAAACAAGAGCAACATATCATTGAATACCATAAAAGTAATATAGTATACTCATAACATAATGGTTTGAGCAGACAGATTCTCTGTCTGTGTGAAACCGCCGGGTCGCCAGACCCGGCCATGACAGAAAACACGTCCGGACCTTTTTCCGGGCAGCAATATAACGAGGAGCCGTAAATATGTTCGGTAAATCTTCCAGTTTTAATAAGACAATTTTGAAAGCAGCTGCGGTCATACTGGTCGTTTTCGCGGTATGCATCCTGTTTGCCGTTCCGGCATTTGCCGAGGAGGAAGAACCCGAAACGGTCCGTGTCGGCTACTACGAGAATGAGGTCTTCCAGGAGGGCGGAAGGGAAGGCGCCGTTAAAACCGGCTATGCCTATGAATATTACCGCAAACTCTCCGAATATACCGGCTGGAAATATGAATATGTGTACGGCAGCTTCGGCGATCTGTATCAGATGCTTCTGGACGGCGACATCGACCTGCTGGCAGGACTCGCATGGAAAGAAGATCGCGCCGATCTTATCGGTTATCCCGATGCGGTAATGGGAAGCGAGTCGTATTATCTTGTAAAGCACGATACGGATGATGAGATCACG
>JAFRUW010000198.1 GCA_017438675.1 Oscillospiraceae bacterium
AAGAGACCCTTGCGCACAAGATCCATGGAGACGTGATCCGCCATCTCGCTGATGACGATACGCCCCTCATCGAAGGTATAGGGACGGGTGAGCACCTGCCCCTCGCTCAGGCTTTTGGATTCCGGCTTGTACTCCATGCAGTCGGCAATTTCCGTGGGCTCCCATCCCCAGGCGTGGTCGATGAGCAGCTCCGCGTTGACACCGAAGAGCTTGTAAAGCAGGTCCTCGTTGTAGAACGCGTTTTCCCCGCCGACGGAGCAACGGGCAACGTCGCCCATTGTGTACATGCCGTTTCGCTCCAGTTTCCGGGCGATGCCGTTGCCCACGCGCCAGAAATCCGTCAGGGGGCGGTGGCACCACAGCTTTTCACGGTAGCTGATCTCATCAAGCTCCGCGATCCTGACACCGTCTTTATCCGCGGGCATTCGCTTTGCCACGATGTCCATAGCAATTTTCGCAAGGTACATGTTTGTCCCGATGCCCGCTGTGGCGGTTATGCGGGTCTCCCTCAGAACGTCCCGGATCAGCATCATGGCAAACTCGTGGGCCGTTTTGTGATGGACGGCAAGGTAACCGGTGGCGTCGATAAACACCTCGTCCACCGAGTAGACGAGAATGTCTTTGGGCGACACATATCTCAGGTAGATCTCGACAATGCTCCGGGAGTAGTCCATATAATACGCCATCCTGGGGCGGGCGACTATATAATCCAGCTCAAGGGCAGGGTCGCTTTTAAGCTCCGACGCGAATATTGACTTCCCGGCGAACTTCTGACCCGGGGCCTTCCGCAGTCTCTCCCGGTTCACTTCCTTTATTCTCTGCTTAGCCTCGAAAAGCCTTGCACGGCCGGATATACCGTGAGCCTTGAGGGCAGGGGAGACGGCAAGGCATATTGTTTTGTCGGTACGGCTTTCGTCCGCCACCACAAGGTTCGCGTCCAGCGGGTCGAGACCCCGCTCGGCGCACTCCACTGAGGCGTAGAAGGACTTGAGGTCGATGGCGATATACTGTTTTTCACCGGTCATGACGTTTCCCGCCCTTCGTTATTTGTCATACCTCAGAAAGTCGTTGTGATGCTCCTGCCGCCTGAGCCGATAGCCCCGGGATATCATGGTGTCGGCCTTTAAAGCTATGAGGTTTATATCGGAATCCATGGCCCGGGCTATCTGCTGAACGTCATAGCCCCGCTCACAGTATTCCAGAAATTCATCGTCGTCCAGCTCGATCTGGGAGGCGAACACGTTCGCCTCATACTCCATACGGTTGTCCGCCATGTTGAAGATGTTGAATTCCCTGAATCCGCCCAGCCGCGTCGCCTCGTTCCGGTGCAGGGAATCGTGACCCAGCTCATGGAGCAGGACGATCCTCTGGGCCGTGTGGGGCAGGTTCCCGTTTAAAAACACAAACCGGTTCCGCATGATGACCTTATAAGCGCCGCGCTGCTGTTTGAAGTCGCAGCAGCGGATCTCAACGCCGATCATTTCCGCGATCTTATACGGATCCCGGGTGCCGCACTGTTTTACGAGTTTATTCGCTTTTTCCACAATTTCCGACACGGCGTAAGCCATCACAATTCACCTCCCCGGTTCCGTAAAGAATGTCATTTTTCCCTATGATCCCTGCGGGCGTATTTTTTGTTCTTTTCCTTCGCCGTCCAGTAAGCGGCCTGCACCTGCTTCATAAACTCATCAAGATCCTCGTCCGCCATATCGCCGCCGGCAAAGAGGCCCGTAACGTCTGCCATCAGCGCCTCGGCCTGTTTTTTGCCCCGGGCGCCGTATGACGCCATGGCTTTAAGGGCAAAATCATCGTTTTCGTTATGAAGGTAGTCTGCGTCGATACCGAGAATGTCAGCCAGGCGCCTGTAAACGGAACGGTCCCGGGGGTAGGTCCTGCCCTGCTCGTAATATATCACCGTCCGCTTGGACAGACCGGACATTTCCGCAAGCTGCGCCTGTGTAAGACCCATTTCGGTACGCCTTTCACGGAGCTTTTCACCAAATCTCATAATATGTCCTCCATTCAGAGTGCAAATAAACTGCGCATTTTTAATAAAAAACAGTTGACAAGTGAAAAATAACTGCATATAATATGTGACAGGGAGATGCAACTTATTTGCACATATATGTTACAACAGATTGCACATTTTGTCAAGGGCTTTTTAAAAGCCGTGTAAAAACGGGAGGAGGCAGAGTCATGACACGGAGAAAGGTATATGTTACGGTGGATGCGGAGCACAAACCCGACGGCTCCTGCCGTCCGAAAACGATAACTCTTGCAAATAACGAGGCCTTTGTGATCGACAGGGTGATACAGGTATGCCCCTGCGCGTCGGAGGTGGGGGGAAAAGGCATACGCTACACGGTGAGGATAGGGCGCCGGGAGACCCACCTTTTCGACGAGCGGAACGGGCGCTGGTTTGTGGAGGCAAAGTTCGGATGAGGCCGGAAAATGATTTTCGGCAGGGAAAAATGATTTTTATAAGAATGTTGCAATTCAGATACTGACGATGTATAATATTGGTGCATATATACAAAGATTCCCTCCGGGAACTGTTTTGTATACCGTTTGCGCGGCGTAACGCAAATAAAACGGGGCGGGAGGACCGTATTACAGGCGCTGCGGCGCGCGGGATCGACAACTATTATTATGCTATTAAGGAGAAGCAGTAATGAAGAAAGTTATATCTTTATTAATGGCGGCAGTGATGCTTTTCGGCATGTGCGCTGCGGCGCTTGCTGCCGAGGGATACGGCTGGGACAAGACGGCTGCCACGAGCTCTGTGACAAAAGCCGCAAGCCCACTGGGTCCCGAGGACAAGAAGTTCACCTACCGCGAATGGACCGGCGACAAGTATACCGATCCTGATGGCAACGAGGTCGAGGCCAGGGACGTTGTCCAGGTAAACAGGATCGATGAGCACACCACGGCGGCTTCAGCCCCGTATCAGAATGTCGAAGCCGCTATCGTCGGCGCAAGAGACTATAAGAAGGCTGATTCCGATTATGTCCAGATGCTGACAGGCGAAGGCAAAAACTGGGATGTCATCGTTCTTCAGAACGTGGCGGAGGCTCAGGAGTATCTGAACGCTGAGCCCAGCGTCATCGCTCCCGACTATCAGGTTACGCCGGTTGAGGTGACTGAGCAGTACGGTCAGTGGTCAAGCCAGCAGCTCCCCGCAAGCTGGACATACTACGGCTACGACTACACCATCTATTCAAACACTCAGCAGCCCTGGCAGCCCAATCAGAGGGATCCGGCTGTTCCCTATGCTCCCGGCTGGAAGGATGCAACGCAGTACAACCCGGTGGGCTTCTACCGCTACAACTTCACCGTTGACGACAGCCTCCTTACCAAGAGCGAAGGCGGCAGAGTGTTCATCTCCTTCCAGGGCGTTGAGTCCGCATACTATGTGTATCTCAACGGCAAGGAAGTGGGCTACTCCGAGGACAGCTACCGTCCGGCGGAATTCGACATCACAGATTATCTGAA
>JAFRUW010000199.1 GCA_017438675.1 Oscillospiraceae bacterium
CCTCCAATGTACACCCTTTAGGCTGTTTTTTCAAATTTCCGCTTGCATTCCTCCCGATGTGTGGTATAATTGGAGCATCAGGAGCTGTCCGCCGAGGAGTCCTATGGACGTGGATGAGCGGCTGACAGAGCGAGGAGCCACAGGCTAGCGATGATGCCGGGGCGGGGGGCTTGGTGATTTGCAGGGCGGGCAGGAACGCACCGCCGGGTTAGACGGGAAAAACGGAAAATGGCACAGGTAAATTCAGCTCCTCTCCTCTCCTCGTAGCGTAGGGCATTTCTACTTTCTCACACAGGGGCATGTGCGTCCGTCCAAGGGCGTACCATGCCCTTTTGCTATTTTAAATCCAACAAAACAAGCAACATGGAGGCTCAAAATGAAAGCAGCAAGGATGATCAAGGCGGGCGTTCTCGCCCTGGCGATGATGGTCATGGGGACGGCGGCGTTTGCACAGGGGGCAAACCTGCTCAAGAACGGGAATGCCGGCGACGGAATTTCGGGATGGGTTGACCCGGATAGCGCCTGGTCCTCCGTTTCTGCAAAATGGAATCGCGGGGGCCGGATGTTCTGGCCCGGCAGAAGGAAGACCGCAGGAACCCGCATGTATCAGGATGTTGCAGTCAGCTCATCCACCGGCGGGACGGCAAAGCTTTCTGCATACGCCCACGGCTACGGAACCGACAAAGACAAAGCTGTACTCCGTCTGGAATTCCTTGGCTCCAGCGGGAGCGTCATAGACAGCTGCGAGTCTGACTATGCATCGGGCGAACGCGACAAGGATAACTGGCGGCAGATAAGCGTGAGCCGGGTTGTCCCTGCTGGTGCAGTTACGGCCCGGGTTTCGCTGGTCGGCATAAACGGGCACAACTCTACGAGCGACTGCGACTCATACTTCGCAGATGTCGTGTTCACCGTAAGCGGTGGCGGTCAAACAACAGGCACGACAACGACGGTAAACCCGGTACCGGCATCCGCTGTCAGCCTGATATGCACGCTGGAACCCGGCGGCAGCGTCAAGCTCGCCATTCCGGGAGAGACTGTCGTAAGCTGGACAAGCTCCGACAATTCCGTGGCGACGGTGAGCAAGAAGGGCAAGGTGAAGGCTGTTGACGAAGGCACCGCCATAATAGCGGCCACTACTTCTTCCAAGACCGTGAAAATTCAGGTGGAGGTGGAGGAGTAGGCCGACTCCGGCCAGACAGGCGGGCGGTGGGAGCCGTTCCCCCCAAGGCCGGATGAACAGCCCACGTGCTTCCGCTTGCATACCCTGAGGTTGTTTCAACCCGATTTAATAACGCCGTAAGGCGGAGTGGTCACAAATCGCGTCAAAGTCGCGGTCGCTGAACAGCACAGGAGCGTCATTAGCGAGCGCATAAGCTGCTATAAGACAGTCATTCGACTTTCTTATGGTTATTCCCTTCCTGCGCAGAAAACGATACAGGTCAACAGCCGTATCTTCGATAAATGGGAAATCCGGTTTGAGCATCGGAAACAGGCTTATAATGTCCTTTACCTTGACGAACCGATTTTCGTCACGTATTCCCTGCAAAAGCTCCTGATACACGGTGGGGCATACCAGAACTTCATGATTGGCTACAAGCCTCTTCATCTTCTGGATTTCAACCGAAGCTTCCTTATGGGGTGATAAAAAATCAATCCAAACTGATGTGTCTACTACAACTCCAGGCATCGGTCTTCCCTCATTGTGTCAAGGTCTCCTTCCCAGATACCGGAGCCTTCCAGTTCCATGAGCTCCTGACAAGCCTGCGCATAGGACATGGATTTTTTACCCAGAAGCCGGATTTCAACTTCATATCCGTCATAGGCGTTGATAGCATCGTTCTCAACGACAACAGTATTTCC
>JAFRUW010000200.1 GCA_017438675.1 Oscillospiraceae bacterium
ACGGTGAAGCCCGCGTCCGTTGAATACATCCGCCGGCGCTATGAGAACGATGTCTACGACCGGGCGGTGAAGGAACTGAAGAAGAGAGGCATCACCGTTATAACCCATGTGATCCTGGGGCTGCCGGGGGAATCGGAGCAGGACATGCTCGATACCGTCAGGCACTCAGGCGTTATGGGCACCGACGGCATAAAGCTGCAGCTTCTGCATGTGCTCCGGGGCACGGATCTCGAAAAAGACTACAATGCGGGAAGAGTGCCTGTTTTATCCATGGACCGATATGTTAAACTGGTAAGGAAATGTATAGAGATACTGCCGCCCGGTACGGTGATACACCGCATGACCGGGGACGGGAGCAAAAAAGATCTTATTGCACCGCTGTGGAGCGCGGACAAAAAGGCCGTGCTCAACGCACTGAGAAAGGAGTTATCCGAATAATGGCTGAATTTAATTACTGTGCTCCTACAGAGATACTTTTCGGAAGCGGGATGGAACAGCGCACGGGAGAGCTGGTGCGCAAATACGGAGGCACAAGGGTGCTTCTTGTATACGGCGGCAGGTCGGCGATCACATCGGGAGTGCTGCCCAAGGTCGAGGATTCCCTCAGGTCTGTAGGCCTATACGTTGCAAAGCTGGGCGGGGTAGTTGCCAATCCCCATCTCACAAAAGCCTACGAGGGCATAGAGATATGCAAAAAGGAAAACATAGATTTCGTTGTGGGTGCAGGCGGCGCCAGTGTTATCGACACCGCCAAGACCATCGCCTACGGCGCCGGCGAGCCGGACAAGGACGTGTGGGAGCTTTTCCTCCACGACAGGAAGGCGAAGAACGCACTTCCCGTGGGAGCGGTGCCCACCATAGCCGCGGCGGGCTCGGAGATGAGCGATTCCACCGTTTTAACGGACGACCGCGACAATTCAAAGCGCAGCTATCACGATCATTTCGGCAGGCCGAAATTTGCCATAATCGACGCGGAATTCACCCTTACGCTGCCGGAGTATCAGACAATGTGCGGCTGCGCCGACGTGTTCATGCACACGATGGAGCGCTACCTTACGAACGGTGAGCACATGGAGATCACCGACAGCATCGCAGAGGCGCTGATGAGGACGGTCATCAAGTATTCAAAGGTGCTTAAGAAGGATCCTTCAAACCTGAAAGCCAGGGAGGAGATCTTCTGGGCGTCGGATCTTTCCCACAATGATCTCACCGGACTGGGCAACACGAACAGGGGCTTCGTTACCCACAAGCTGGGCCATGAGCTTTCCGGTATGTTCGACATCACCCACGGGGCGTCGCTGACGGCACTGTGGGGGACCTGGGCAAGATACGTTTACGAGAACTGTCCCGAAGTATTTGCGAAGCTTGCCGTGAATGTACACGGACTGAAGCCCGGCTTTACGGTGGAGGAAACTGCCCTTAAGGGAATAGAAGCCACCGAGGACTTTTTTAAGGAGATCGGGATGCCGACGACCATCAGGGAGCTGGGTATAGACCCTACGGACGAACAGCTTCAGGAAATGGCCGACAGGTGCGCGGAGGCCCAGGGAGGCTTTGCGGGGACCATCAGAAGGCTGTATAAGGAAGATATGCTTAATATATTCAGGAGTGCATTATGACGCTGGAGGAATTAAAGGCCGCAGTCATCAAAACAAAGAAGATCGACACGATCGCGTTTATCGTTTTTGCGCTGGCCATGGTGGCCGCCATGATATGCATACCGTTTACGGAATCATATAATATACCCGGCGCCATCATGTGCGGCGTGGCGCTTGTGTTCTTTGTGATACATATAGTGTCGCTGAACAAGCTCAACAAATACGAGGCGATGCTTAAGGACATCATAGAAGGCATGAAGAAAGATGCGGACGATGAGGGCAAAACGCTTTAATCCGCCGTGATGATGCTGTAAAATATAAGAAACAGCGAGAATAAAACTCAGATCCATATACCCGATTAATAAGAAGGAGGGGCAGTCATGAAAATGGACAAAAAGATAGTTATTATAGGCACCGGCGGCCTTGGGAGCGCCATAGCCGAAAAGCTTCTTGAAGACGGATGCCTGGTAACAGGCGTCGACAGGCTGGAGCCGGACGACGAGAGGATCGCGAATGTCATCGGTAAGGAAGGATTCACGTATATCAAGTATGATCTCAACGACATC
>JAFRUW010000201.1 GCA_017438675.1 Oscillospiraceae bacterium
GCGACGCCAATTGAACCCAATAAGCCGTTTCAAAACAAAAATATCTCACCTTAAAGGTATTGTCCGGATCATCCATAGTGATCCAATCCGCTTCCGCCAGCATATGATAGGCATTTGCTTCAAAGATCAGTGCAAGCCCCAGGCATATCGCCATAAAGATCCCGCCGTCGTTTACTGTTCGTTGGAACACGCCACAACCTATGCTTCCTATTACCAGAAATATCTGTGCCACAAAAAGCCACTTTGATCCCAACACCAAAAGATTCGATACTTTATTCTTTTCCATTTTCTCTCCCCTTTACGGACCACCTTTCCCCAAACCCCCATCTTGGGAAGAAAGATCGGTCCTTGTCCTTCCTTTCTTTTCACAGTATACAATATATGAAAGAATAAAACAAGTTACCGTTTTGAACCCCGGGGACGGGGTTAGGGGTTCATTTTTATATGAAATCTCTTAAGTTTATGGTATAGTATCTTTATCTTTTACTTTTCGGAGGCAACATGAAAACTTACACCGCCACACCCTTATCATACGGTCGTTTCAAGCTCGGCGAATCGCCGTTCTACGATCCCAGAACCGGCATTATCTCCTTCGTGGACATCACCGCAGGCAAATTCTGCCGCGTCATGCCTGACAGCACTTTAGTTACCTTCGACTGCGGACAGCCCATAGGGGCGGCTGTCCCTTCCGTGATCCCCGGGGCATATACATTCGCGACCGTTGACGGAATATATGCCTTTAAGGACAATTCCATGAAAAAGATCGCAGACCTTACGGTACTCTACAAGCCCTGGCAAAGATCCAACGATGCCAAGGCAGATCCTGCGGGGCGTCTGTTTTTCGGCTCCTCTTCCATGGACGAGGCACACGGCAACAACGGCGATCTGTTTCGGCTGGACAAAAAAATAGAGCTTATGCAACCCAACACCAGGATTTCCAACGGAATGGCCTGGGATAAAGCTCACAAAAGGTTCTTTTTCTCAGATTCGCTTGAATATTCCGTTTTTGTTTACGACTACGATGAGGCTTCCGGCAACATCTCCAACCGTCGGGTGCTCTTTAATATTGAAAACGGCGTTTCCGACGGCATGTGCATAGATTCCGACGACAACCTGTGGGTGGCTGTCTGGGGCGGACGCCGTATAGAACACAGGAGCACCTCGGACGGACAGCTGCTGGGTGTCATCGATGTACCCGCAGAACACGTGTCCTCCTGCTGCTTCATCGAGGACACCACGCTGTTTATCACCAGTTCCGGGGACGGTCTCTCCGGAGAACATGACGGCAAAGTCTTCACCTGTAAGGTAGATGCAAGATCGGGAGAAATACATTACGCGAAATGAAAGATAAAGAAAACAGACAATTTTACAGACGATTAAGACAATTATCACTTCCCATAGTTTTCCAAAGCCTCATGCTGGCTCTTGTGGCGGCTGCCGATGCACTGATGCTGGGTCGCGTTGCCCAGGCTGAAATGACGGCTGTGTCCCTGGCCACCCAGGTACAGTTCGTCCAGAACATGTTCATCACTTCCATCACTGCCGCGGGAATGATCCTTGGGGCCCAATATTGGGGAAAAGGCGACAAAAAGGCAGTTCAGAAGTTGTTCAACCTGATGCTGCAATTCGTGGGCATCGCCTCCCTGCTGTTTTTCGCAGCCTGCGAGCTCGCCCCGGAAATGCTCATGCACATCTTCGCCAAGGATGAAGAACTCATCTCTATCGGAAGCGCCTACCTTAAAATAGCCGGCTGGTCCTATCTGCTCACCGGAGTATCCCAGTGCTGTCTCGCCGTCATGAAGATCACAGACCACGTTATACCTGCCGCAGTCATCTCTTCGACTGCTGTAGTGCTTAATATAATCCTAAATGCCGTGTTCATCTTCGGTAAGTTGGGCGCCCCCGCCATGCAGTCTCGCGGCGCGGCGCTGGCAACTACCCTGTCCCGTATCGTCGAGCTTGCCCTTTGCATCGGTATTTCGTGCAGAAAGGCATATATCCGCCCGACACTCAAAGGCTTCTTCTCCGGCAGCAAACAGCTTTTCAGGGATTTCGGCAAGCAATGCCTTCCCCTTCTGGGAGGCTCTCTTTTCTGGGGTGTGGGCTTCACCTCCTATACTGCCATCATCGGCCACATAGGCTCAGATGCCGCTGCCGCCAATTCCGTAGCCGCTGTGGTTCGCGACCTTGTATGCTGTGCCTGTAACGGAGTGGGCGGTGCTGCAGGCATTATGGTCGGTAACGAGCTGGGCGCCGGCAATCTGGAGCGTGGCAAACGCTACGGCATCAAACTTAACAAAGTTTCCTGGGTGATAGGTTTCGCCTCCACCGCTCTGATCCTCGCCATCACGCCTCTTCTGCTGCATTTTGTGATCCTTACGGAAACAGCCCAAAAATACCTCACCGGAATGATGGTCATCATGGCCATATACATGATCGGCCGTTGCGTCAACACCGTAGTCATAAACGGCGTTATGGACGGTGGCGGCGACACAGTCTTCGATATGTATTCCCTGGCCGTATGCATGTGGGGCATAGCCATCCCCCTTGCCCTGCTGGGCGCCTTTGTCTTTCACTGGCCCGTCCTGCTGGTATATGCCTGCACCTGCCTGGACGAAGTGGGCAAAATCCCCTGGGTAATGCTCCGCTTCAAAAAATACAAATGGGTGCAAAATCTCACAAAATGAACCTTTGGGGACGGGGTCAATGTCATTTAGATAAGGTTCCTTAAAATTATAAATAAATAGTTACGTTAAATCAGAGGTGAAACAGCCTCTGATTTTTTTTGCGTTTTTTACAAAAAACGCTTGACAAGTCAGTCAAAAAATGTTGCC
>JAFRUW010000202.1 GCA_017438675.1 Oscillospiraceae bacterium
CCCCCCCCCCCCGTCGGGGCGGCCACCGCCCGCCCGCTTTTCAATTCATTTTTCATTATCCATTTTCAATTTTTCATTTACCCGCCCTATCCGGATCGGTGCGCTCCCGGCGGATAGAAAACACAATAAAACAATAAACACCTCCGTCGGTCAGATGACAGAGGTGTTATTCTTCGCTCCCCAACCGGGACAGCACATCTTTAAAATAATCCGGCAGCTCCGTGTTTATCGTCATTATCATCCCGATGCGGGGGTGGACGAACCATATCTGCCTGGCGTGGAGGCACTGGCCGGTGAGCCCCTTCTCCGGGCACTGCCTGCCGTAAACCGGGTCCCCCAGGCACGGATGGCCGATATAGGCCATGTGGACCCTTATCTGATGGGTGCGCCCCGTCTCAAGCCGGCACTGTATGTGGGTGTAATCCCTATACCTGCCAAGCACCTTGTAATGGGTCACCGCCTCCCGGGAGTTGCGGTCGGTAACCGCCATGCGCTTCCGGTCGATGTGATGCCGCCCGATGGGGGCGTTTACCGTGCCCACGTCGGCCTTAAAGCGGCCCCAAACCACAGCCTCGTAGATCCTGGACATGGAGTGATCCTTCAGCTGGGCCGCAAGGCTCAGATGGGCGTAGTCGTTTTTCGCGACGACGATAAGTCCCGACGTGTCCTTGTCGATGCGGTGGACAATGCCTGGCCGCAGCTCCCCGTTTATGCCCGACAGACTGCTTCCGCAGTGGTACATCAGGGCGTTCACCAGCGTCCCGGTATAGTGCCCCGGGGCGGGATGGACCACCATGCCCCGGGCCTTGTTCACAACTATCAGATCGTCGTCCTCGTAGGCGATGTCAAGAGGGATGTTTTCCGGGATTATGTCAACCTCTTTCGGCTCCGGCACCTCCACCTCATAGACCTCGCCCGCGGCGGTGCGGTGGTTCTTTTTCACCGTTTTGCCGTTCAGGGTCACTCCGCCGGACTCGATGATCTTCTGGACGGCGTTTCGGGTCATACCCTCCATGGCCCCTGCGAGAAACCCGTCGATACGCTGACCGCCCTCGAGGCATTCGATACTAAGGGTCACTGACGGCCCTCCCTCCGGCGTTGGATACGGGCGATGGTCTCACGGTTGGCCTGCTTTCTCAGTTCCCGTTCGTGGAAGAACAGGTACGCCACGGCGAACAGTATGCAGCCCACGGTGACACAGCAGTCGGCGAAGTTGAACACGGCGAATTTGACGAACCTGAGCTCGATCATATCGAGGACGTAGCCGTAAAAGATCCTGTCAAGGAGATTGCCGATGGCGCCGCCCAGCACCAGGGCAAGGCAGAACCGCTCAAACCCGGTGAATTTTCCCCGTAATATGAGGACGGTAATGGCCACAATGAGGATGGCGATTATCACCATCAGCACCCATCCGGAGTTGGACAGCATACTGAAAGCAATGCCAGTGTTTTTTACCCTGGTGAAGCTGAGTATGCCGGGGATCACGTCCACCGTCTCGCCGAACCGGAGATAGTGTACGGTTAATGACTTTGTCATCTGGTCGATTGCGGCGGCCAGGAGCGCTATAAACATATACAGCATGATGCGCTGCCTTCCTTTCTCACGCGAACTGCATCCCGCGTGAAGTGTATTCCTTAGTATACTTTAAATCGGTATCTTTTTCAATATCAATTAAATTACCGTTTTGTAAAACCTTATTAAAAACTCCGCCCCGCCTTCCCTGCGGTTTGAGGCGGTGACGGTGCCGTTCTGCCGGGCGATAATCATTCTGGCAAGGGCAAGACCGATGCCTATGCTTTGATCCGAGGCGTTTTTGCCCCTGTAAAACCGCCTGAACAGGTTGGGGATGTCCTCGGGGTCGAAGCCCTCGCCGCTGTCGGTCACCCGGAACTCGGTGTATATGGGCGTTTCCGCGGCGGTTACGTTTATTTCCCCGCCCTCCGGAGTGTGCTCCATGGCGTTTTTCAGGATATTCCCCAGCGCCTCGGCGGACCAGTCCATGTCCCCCTTGAAGCTCTCGCCGGAAGCTTTCACATTGAAGGTCTGGCCCCGGAGCTCCATGGGTATCACAAAGGGAGCTGCCGCCTTTTCTATAAGCGCCGCCGCCATGACCATGTCCTCACGGAACAGCGCGGTTTCGGAGTCGATCTTCGACATTTTCAGGAGGGTCTCCACCAGCCACCCGGTGCGCTCAAGCTGGCGCTTGAGGTCGCGGGTGAGCCGGAGCCGCTTTTCCGGGGTGAGCCCTTCCTTTGACAGGAGGGAGGCGGTTATGTTCATTGCGGTGAGGGGTGTGCGGAGCTGGTGAAAAATGTCCTCAATTGCGGCGGTGAGGCGGACCTTGTCGGCTTTCAGCTGATCCGTCTGCTCCCGGAGCCTGACTGTCATCTTCCGCACCTCGCTTACAAGGATGGCAAGCTCCCCCTCGTCTTCATTCGTCACCAGCACCTCGTCCTGACCGTGGAGTATGAAGTCGATGCTGCGGGAAAGGTCGGCGATGCGGTCATACCGCCGCTTCGTGAAATACAGGTGAAGCCCCGTAAGGCACAGTCCGGCACAAAGGATGAGCCATCCCGCAAGGGGAAGCAGAACAAAACCGGCTGCGGCAAATACAGCCGTCACCGCGAGGGAGGCGATAAGCTCCCGCCTGACCTCGGGATTATTCAGATTCTTCATGGTCATCTCCCCGTACGAAAAAAACGGACGCGCACAGACACCCCCGTTTTTGCATAGACTATATCGTGGAAATTATATCACACCGGTTTTTTCAAGTCAACGGCGGCGCCCTATACTATATATAATATATATTTGACGCTACGAGGGATCAATATATAGGGCGGAAAAAATCGCCTGAACACCATATATGACGCCAAAAAATTTCTTTAAAAAAACTTGAAAAAATATTAAAAAAAGTGTTGACAAGATGGGGTTCGAGGTGGTATATTAACTGAGCGCCTGAGAGGGCGCAAAAAAAATAGAGTGCCCGGTGAAAAAAGTTAAGGAAAAATAAAAAAAGTACTTGACAGATGGAGCCGGAAGTGGTATTCTATTGAAACGTCAGCGATGGCGGATGTAC
>JAFRUW010000203.1 GCA_017438675.1 Oscillospiraceae bacterium
CCGCAAAACCGTATACGCACAATAAAGTTCACCACCGGACGAACGATTTGTTTCCACCGGGGGGTTTCCAAAGGGGGAACGCCTTTGGTTTGCTTTGCATACTTTCTCAAATGAGAAAGTATGTGCCCCGCGGCATGAGCGGTGAACAGATGGCAAATTGAAAATGGCGGTATTTTTTAATTCGGGGAACTAAAAAATGAATTGAAAAGCGGGCGATCAATGATCGCCCCTACGGGTACGGCGGGTTTTTACGAGCGTAAGAGAGACGAAAAACCCCGGGACGCGATCCTTGGGCGTCCCGGGGTGTGCGGTAATATTCAAATGCTTCCCGTTTCTTATTCGTAAATGGGATGGGCGGCGCAGAGAGCGGCGACACGGTCCGCGATCTCGGCCTTCTTGTTTTCAAAATCTGTGGCGGTGAGGTAAATAAGCTCTGCCACCTCGGCCATGTCGGCCTCCTTGAAGCCTCTTGAGGTGACCGCCGGGGAGCCCAGACGGACGCCGCTTGTGTTGGCGGCGGACTCGGGATCGTTGGGGATCTTGTTCTTGTTGGCGGTGATATGAACCTCGTCAAGGCGCTTCTCCAGCTCCTTGCCGGTGATGCCTGTGCCGCGAAGGTCCAGGAGACAGAGGTGATTGTCGGTGCCGCCGGAGACCAGCTTCATGCCGTGAGCCAGGAGTCCCTGAGCCAGAGCCTCGGAATTCTTCCTCACCTGAATCTGATACTCCTTAAACTCGGGGGTGAGAGCCTCGCCCATGGCGACGGCCTTTGCAGCCACGATGTGCATGAGGGGGCCGCCCTGTGTGCCGGGGAAGATGGCGCTGTTGATCTTCTTCGCGATAGCTTCGTCGTTTGTGAAGATCATGCCGCCTCTGGGACCTCTCAGTGTCTTATGTGTGGTTGTGGCAACAACGTCAGCCCAGGGGAAGGGAGAGGGATGGACGCCAGCCGCAACGAGACCGGCGATATGAGCCATGTCAACGAACAGGTACGCGCCCACTTCCTTGGCGATGGCGGAAAACTTCTCAAAATCAAGGACGCGGGGATATGCGGAAGCGCCGGCGATGATCATTTTCGGCCTGCACTGAAGGGCTATCTCCCTGACCTCGTCGTAATCAATAAAGCCGTCGGCATTTGTGCCGTAGGGAACGTTATGATAAATCTTGCCGGAGAAATTGTAGGGTGCGCCGTGGGTCAGATGACCGCCGTCGTCAAGCTTCATGCCCATGACGGTGTCGCCCGCCTGACAGAGAGCGGCATAAACGGCGTTGTTGGCCTGAGAACCGCTGTGGGGCTGGACATTGGCGTACTTGCAGCCGAAGAGCTTTGTGGCCCGCTCGATGGCGATGCGCTCAACGATGTCGACATACTCGCAGCCGCCGTAATAGCGCTTGCCGGGATAACCCTCGGCGTACTTGTTGGTGAGAACGGTGCCTGCCGCAGCCAGAACCGCGGGGCTTACGATGTTTTCGGAAGCGATAAGCTCAATGTTATTGCGCTGTCTGTTGAATTCAAGGGTGATCGCCTCGGCAACTTCTTTATCCTGAGCGCCGATTAAGTCAATAAGCTGCTGTACCATCTTTTTTCCTCCGCATTTATACTTTGTGGTTTCCGTGCTGTTTCATTATATTGTATCGGCGCGCTGTTTTCAATGATAAAATTCCCCAAAAAAACCGAATGTTTTCCATTGAAAACTGGCAAATGGGGCATTTGCGGCTAAATATTTATTCATTTTCAGGAACTTTGCGCCCCTGAAAAACGTCAAAAAAAGAGGCGGGCATCGCTGCCCGCCGAGAATAGGGTTGTGGGATAAAGATATGAGCTTACAGTCCTTGGGTAAACGCTGATTAAACAGAACTTCTTAATCCGGGTTTACTTGATACGGAACTGAGGCATCCTCATGCCATTGGATAAGCTGTGTCATTATAATAATCCCTCCGGATGGATTTGTAAATAGGAAGTTTTGCCGTAAAAGCACTACTTTTGTCGTAAAAAAGTTGCGAAAAACCGTCAAGTGCTTTTTCCCGGAAACCGCCGGAAAAGGGCACGCGAAAAAAATGAAAAAATTTCCCGAAACAGATGTACCTGACGGGGAATTTATGATATAATATATATTTGTATGGCTATGACCGCAGATAGGCGGGGCCGTTCATTATAACAAGTGTTCAGACGGAGATGCCTTCGTCTTGATATAAGGAGGATACCCAGTTGAAGGAAAGGGAAAATACAGCGGAGTTAAAACCACGGGCGGGTGAACGCTTCGTGGGCTTTGCTGTTCACAAAAGGAAGCTGTTTTTCGTAATCGCCGTGCTTATTGCGGTGGGCTGCGTCCTTACAAGCGTATGGACCCCCGCGTCAAGGGCGCTGTGGTCCTTTATGCCGGAATCCACCAATGCGGGCAGGGGCGCCGTGATCCTCGATGAGGAATTCACCGATCCGGGTGAGGCAAAGATACTTCTGGAGAACGTGTCCATCTCCCAGTGCGAGCTTATGAGAGACAGGCTTTCGGAGATGGAGGGCGTCTATAAGGCCGAGTTCGACGAGAACTTCTACGATCACGGCAGGGGCGTCCTGAACGTTACATTCTACGAGCCTGACGACATGAAGGCTTTTTATGAAGTCAAGGATGTGGTGGACCAGTTTGACGGCGGTATAGCCAGCGATATGGGAAGCGGCTGGGGCTTCGGCTGGGGAGCCGATCTGAGCATGATCATCCTTTACGCCGCAGCGGCAGCGCTCCTTATCATCGCCCTTGTCTACGCCTCCCGCACATACAGGGACGTGTTTGTGTCCTTCCTTATCACGGCATTTGCCATACTTATAAATTACGGTACGAACTTTATTCTTAAAAGAGTTTCCCCCGTCACCATGATCTCCGCCGGGGTCATTCAGGCTGTGCTCACCATGTACTACGCCATGATGATCTGCCGCAGATACACTGTGCAGCGGAAGAATTCCGGCCCCGAGGAGGCTGTCATCACCGCTGTGACCGGCGGTATGAAGCGGATCCTTGCCGCCGCTGTCATTGCCCTTGCCGTATTCGGCGGGCTGATGTTTGCAGGCATTAAGCTTGGCCTTGAGTTCGCGATCGTCATGCTCAAGGGCGTCGCCCTCGGCATACTCTGCGTGTACGTGTTCCTCCCGGGCCTTCTCATGGCAAACGCCAAAAAGATGGACAAATCAAGGCACCAGCCCCTGCTGCCCAAGGTAAAGAAGCGCGGCAGATTCACATTCAACACAAAGATGGTTTTCCCCATCCTGTTCGCGGTTCTTGCAATCGGCGCCATCGTGTTCAACTACGTCTATCAGGTGGATCCCCTTGCCTACAGCGACGGACGGATGCCCCTGCCCGTTAAAACAGGCAGCCAGTGGATCGAGTCACGGATCGAATCCGTTTTCGGAAAGGAAAGCGGCACAATGGACATGATCGTCCCCGCCGGGGACCCCGCCGCGGAGGAGGAGCTTACAAAGGCCCTTTCCGCCCTGCCCGAAGTGGTATCGGTGAAGAGCGTCGCAAACGCCGCTGCCGCGGACTATTACCTGGGGGACCGCATTTCCACATGGCAGCTTGCCGACATCACAGGTATCGACAAATCGAACGCCGAAGCCCTGTTTGAGGGATATATCACCGAACAGAGCGGCGGCATACCCATAACAATGGAGCGGGAGATCCCCTTTGCCGGCATTCTGGAATATACATACGACAGGATGAAGGACGGCTCCCTTGAGGTTCCGGACGCCGTGGCAGAGCGGGTCAGCGAGGTGTACAAAGACCTCCGTGTGGAGGCGGACAGGCTCATGGGCGAGACCCACGACAGGCTCATCATCGGCGTAAGACTGCCCTACGACAGCACCGAGGCCGCGGGAGCGGCCGATAAGATCCGCGAGCTCGGGCAGAGCTTTTTCGAGGATGAGGTATACCTCACCGGCGACCTGGGCATCGTCTCCGACGCGGCGGCCAGATATAAGCTGGACGTTATCATCGTCATGGCGGTGACGGCGGTGTTCCTGATCTGCGCCCTGTTCCTGCTGCTGAGGAAGATAGGTCAGGCGATCGTCCTTGCGTTTATGGTACAGGGCGGCGCATGGCTGTCCATGGCGGTGCCATATATCCTGCCGGGCTACATGCTGTTTGCCGGGGCCATGCTGGGATACGCGGTGCAGACCTGCGCCCTTGCGACCTACGCCGCGTCCACAGCCAACAGCTACAACAAGAACAAAAAAGACAACACCCTCAAGTGGGCCATCGGCAAGGCCATGAAGGACAACTACGTCCCCGTTACGGTGACCTGCGTGTTCCTCATCCTGTCCGGCGCGCTCCTTGCGGTGCTGTCCTTCAATAAATCGGTCATGAGCCTCGGCATCGCAATAGCGGTGGGCGGGATCATTGACATTATCGTCGCTCTCGCGGTCATTCCCCAGACGCTGCTGTTCTGGGATATCATTGCGGCGAAGGTCACCGGACAGCCCATTGTCCTGTCCAGCGCGCCCGCTGTGCCGCCGAAGGACGACAGGATGGACATTGTGGACGCCATCGAGAAGCTGAAGTCCGACGAGTACAAGGCCATGATGGAGTCCCCTGAGGAGACCATAGAGCTGCCTTCACAGAGGCAGGACGCCTCCGAAGCTCCTGCCGGGGCCGAAGAGCTGACCGCGGAGCTCCCCGGTGATACGGAGATCCTTCCGGAAACAGGATCGGCGGAGATGCCGGAACCGGAAATCGAGCTTCCCGGTTATCCGGAAAGTCTGGCGGAGGATGGCGCACCGGCTGCGGACGATCCCTTTGCCGACCTTTTCGGCGAGACTCCCGAGCCTTTTGAGAACGGGGAAAAGGAGGATGTGCAGTAATGAAACTTCGCAGTAAGCTTTTATGCCTTGCTCTGGCAGTTGTGCTTATCATCCCCCTGGCCGCTGTTTTCGGTCAGGCGGCGGACGGCCCTGTGGAAATCGGTACAGCCGAGGAGTTTGTGGAGTTCGCCTCCAACTGCGCCCTGGACACATGGAGCAAGGGCAAAAACGTGACCCTTACGGCGGACATCGACCTGACAGGTTACGACAACATAACGATTCCCATTTTCAGCGGCAATTTTAACGGCGGCGGCTTTACGATCTCCGGCGTCCTCATCACCGAGGGCGGCGCCGCAAGGGGCCTTTTCAGACATGTGGCCTCCGGCGCCACCGTCAGGGATCTCACCGTTGAAGGCATGGTCGCCCCCGAGGGCGAGCCCTCCGAAACCGGCGGCATCGCCGGGGTCAACGCCGGTACCATTCAGGGCTGCACCTTCATCGGCACGGTGAGGGGCGCGGTGAGCGTGGGCGGCATTGCCGGACTCAACGAAAAGGACGGCAATATCACCCAGTGCGGCGCGGGCGGCACCGTTGACGGCGCGCAGTACGTGGGCGGCATCGCGGGCACGAACATGGGCACAGTCACCGGCGCCCAGAACGACGCCGATGTGTGCAATGACTCCGCCGATCTCGGCATCACCGATATAGGCGGCATTGCCGGTTATTCCGCCGGGGCAATCTCCAATTCCATCAACAACGGCATTATCGGTATGCTCCATACCGGCTACAATATAGGCGGCGTCGCAGGACGTCAGGACGGCACAGTAAACAACTGCGTGAACGCGGGCGAGATCTACGGCCGGAAGGACGTGGGCGGCATAGTGGGTGAGCTTGAGCCCTTTATAAACCTCATCCTCACCGACGATCTTCTGGAAAAGCTGAATACGGAGCTGAACACTCTCCATGATAAGATAAAGAGCACCATCTCCGAAACAGACACCGCCAATTCCGACCTTCAGAAGCGCCTCCAGAACGCGGCCCAGTATATCGACACCGCAAGCTCCAATACAAACACCCTCCTGTCCCAGATTTCCGAGGCCATAAACGTAAGCGACAGCAATATGGACTCCTCCACCGCTCTGGTGTATTCCAGTCTGGGCAGCTATTCCTCCACCCTCTCCGACATGAGGGACGCCGCAGGCAAGATGGGCGACGCGGTTGAAGCCGCGTCAAACGTGCTGAAGGGACTGGAATCCGTCTCCGGAACGGGCATAAAGTCCATAAGCGACGCCGGAAAGGCGGCGAAGGCCCTCCTTGACGAGCTGGACAACACCGACAAGGCCCTGGGCAATATCGACACAAAGATAACCGCCCTGAGAAGCGCCGTCAGCGCCGGGAACACCAGCAATATGACCACAGCCCTTTCGGATATCTCCTCCGCTGTCACATCCCTTGCCGACTCCTATGAAAAGTGCGCCGACGCGGTGGACGATTTAAGCAAGGCCCTGGCCGGCCTCATGTCCAGCGACAGCACCAATCAGAAGAACGCTCAGGACGCCCTGGAAGCCCTGGCGGACGCTTTCGCCGATATGACGGAAGGCGCGGATGACATCGCCGAGGCAGTGAAGAAAACACCGGTAAAGGCCGAGGCGGACTTAAACAGCCTGAAATCATACCTCACCACCATGGCCAAGGGCGCTGACGACATGATAAAAGCGGCAGACAACGGGGAAAAGGCCCTTGACACAATCGGCAAGGCACTGGGCGAGTTCAGTCCCTCCCTTTCCGCCCTTAACGACCCGGTTTCAAAGCTCAAAAAAGCGGCGGAGGACTGTGAGGACGGCTTCAAGACAACCTCCTCCGACCTTGTGAAGATAAAGGCGTATCTGACGGACCTGTCAAACGCCAAATCATCATCCGGGTCTTCTTCCGGAAGATCCACCCTGAATCTGGCTGACAACAGCGCGTCCAAGGCGCTGTACAAGGCCGTTGTCAATCTGTCCTCCGAGATCACCGGTCTCAACAAGGACATGACCAGCGGCAACAAGGCCTATTCCGAAAACATGACTGAGGTGAACGATCAGCTCTTCAAGGTCATGGGCCTTGTCATCGAGGCCCTTCAGGACAGGGGCACCGACGGCAACAACGTCACCGACGTGTCCGACGCCAATGTGACCGGCACCACAGGGGGCAGGGTCTCAAGCTGCACCAATTCCGGCCTTGTCAACGGCGACCGGGACGTGGGCGGCATTGTGGGCTCCATGCAGATAGAAAACGAGCTTTCCCCCGAGGACGAGCAGAACGACACTCTCCCCGTTGAGGATCAGTTCGAGATAACGGCTGTGGTTACAAGCTGCTTAAACGACGGGGAAGTGAACGGTTACACCTCCGCAGTGGGCGGCATCGCCGGCAGAATGGACGTGGGCATCCTCACCGACAACGAGAATTACGGCAGAGTCGCCGGCGAAGGCGACTACACCGGCGGCGTGGCCGGCTTCTCCGAGACTGTCATCAAGAGGTGCTACAACAAGAGCCTGCTGTCCGGCGACCGCTATGTGGGCGGCATCGTGGGCTCCGGCTACCGTGTGGATTCCTGCTATTCCATCGTTGAGATCGAAAAAGGCAATGAATACGTGGGCTCCGTTGCCGGAACGGGCGACACCTCCGGGGAGCTCATGACCGATAACTACTATCTTGTGAACAAGGTCCCCGCCGTGGACGGCGTCAGCTATTCCGGCGTGGCCCAGGGTATCTCCATCGAGGACCTCCAGAGCGTCACCGCCCTTCCCTCGGGCTTCTCAACCTTCACCGTCACCTGCATCGCCGACGACGAGGTCGTGGACACCGTCACCGTGCCCTACGGCACGAAGATGAGCGAGGTCGTCCTCCCCGAGGTACCGGAAAAGGCGGGTCACACCGGCCTGTGGTCACCCTTCACCACCGACACCATGGTGGTGGATCAGACCGTTTACGCCGGTTACGACAACTGGATCACCGTGGTTTCCAGCGAGGAGCTGGACAACGGCAGGGCTTATGCCCTTGCGGAGGGCAAGTTTACAAGGAACGCCGTGCTCCACGTTTACGACAGCACGGAATCTGCGCCCTCGTCCAACGCCTGGGCCCTTTGGGATGTGGAGTTCTATGACACAGGGCTCCAGTCCGACACCGTAACCACCGTGAAGCTCCTGAATCAGACCGACACCCCTGCCACGGTATGGCAGTATTACGACGGCCAGTGGTTCGAGGTTGACGCCGCAAGAAGCGGCCGGTATATGACGGTCAACATCACCGGAAGCGGCGGCACCTTCTGCATGCGGCCAAACTATCTGTCCCTTATCATCCTCATTGCGGTGGCGGCGGCGGCCCTCATCGCCATGATCGTGATAATCGTCCTCCTTGTGAGAAGGAGCAGGAAGAAGCGGGGCAAGGCTTCCCCAAAAACTGCGGCCCATCTCAACAGCAGGCAGCAGAAGCGGGCGAACAAACGGGCAGAAAAGCAGGCGAAAAAGCAGGCAAAGAAGAAGCAGAAGCCCGTTCCCGAGAACAAAAAAGCCGGTAAGACCGGCAAAACAAGAAAGGGCAAAAAGACTCCGGAGGATACAAGACCCAACTATCTGGGCGGCGTCATCGTTCCCACTCTGGGCGATGTAAATCCGGAGGGCGATACGGCTGATATCCTTCCCGCGGTTTCCGGGGATACCGATCCCGATCTTGAACCGCTCCTGCCCAGGGACTTCAGGCTCCCCGAGGAGGATATGCCCACAACGGAGCTTGAGACCGAGGCCATGAAGAGATGGGATGAGGTCATGGGCCCGAGACCGGAGAGAAAACTCTCCCGCAGGGAAAAACGGGAGGTAAAGAAGCTTCAGAAGAATCAGGCCAGGGCCGACAAACAGGCCGCGAAGCTGGCAATGAAGTCCGAAAAAGAGGCGGCAAAGCAGGCAATGAGAAATGCAAAGCTTGCGAAAAAGAACGGCAAAGAGGCCGCCAAGGCCGAAAAAGCTGCCGCGAAAATTGCCGCAAAAGCCGAAAAAGAGGCGCAGAAAGCCGCTGTAAAGGCTGAAAAGGCGGCAAAAAAGGCTCAAAAGAGGGGCAAGTAACGTATGTCAACGAAAAGCGACGTCCTTGCGATCCTGGAGCGGAACAGGGACAGAGACGTCTCCGGCCAGGAGCTGGCGGAAAGTCTCGGAGTGTCCCGCACCGCCGTGTGGAAGGCTATAAAGGCCATCCGGGAGGACGGTTACGAGGTCACAGCCATGACAAAGCGGGGCTACAGGCTGGCGGACAAGGAGATCCTTTCGAAGGAGGGGATCACCGCCCGCATGACAAAGCCCGTTCCCGTGATCGTGTTCGGTGAGATCGACTCCACCAACGCCGAGGCCAAGCGGCTGATAGCGGCGGGGGCATGTCACGGTACGGTAATTGCCGCGGATATGCAGACCGCCGGACGGGGCAGATCGGGGAAAA
>JAFRUW010000204.1 GCA_017438675.1 Oscillospiraceae bacterium
ACCGTTGAGATCCTCCAGAAGATGTTCAACGACAGACAGCACGACTTCGTCATCTCCGTCAGTGAGACAGATATAGCCGTAATAAAGGAGATCCCGCCCAACACCGAGCCCAAGGATCTTTACAAGATCGCCCTTACAATGGAGCAGGCCATTGCCAATGATCTGGACATCAAGACCGTTATCGGCATCGGTACCCCCGCAATGCACCTGAGAGAGCTGGCCGACAGATATAAGGAAGCACAGGTCGCCATCGATGTGGGCAAGGTTTTTGAGACTGAGAAGTCCATCATCAATTATGAGAATCTGGGTATCGGCAGACTCATTTATCAGCTTCCCACCACCCTCTGCGAGATGTTCCTTTCCGAGATATTCAAGAAGAGTCCCCTTGATTCTCTCGATAAGGAAACCCTTGACATAATCACGAAGTTCTTTGAAAACAACCTCAATATTTCCGAAACATCGAGGAAGCTGTTCGTGCACCGCAATACCCTTGTCTACAGACTGGGCAAGATCAAGAAGCTCACCGGTCTGGATCTGAGAGAGTTCGATCAGGCAATAGTCTTCAAAGTGGCTCTCATGGTTAAAAAGTACCTCAACTCACAGCGCATGTGACATCCGGCTGCGGCGGCGCAAAAAAGCTGCCGCAGCTATGAAACTTTTTGGCGGTTCACTGCGTCTAATAATACGGCGTCGTATCTGCCGATGCCGTACGTTTGCCCCAGTTGCCGTGTGGGGCAGGACAATTTTGTGACGGCAGAATGGAGACAGCAATGGTTCAGATGACTGATGTTTTCAAGGTCTATGAAAACGGTACAAAGGCCTTGAAGGGTATCGACTTTAAAATAAACGACGGGGAATTTGTGTTCCTCGTGGGGCCTTCCGGTTCCGGCAAGTCCACAATAATCAAGCTCATCACCGGTGAAATATTTCCCACCGAGGGCAGCGTTATTGTGAACGATTTCAATATGAACAAGATAAGGTTTTCCCAGCTTCCTTATCTGCGCCGTTCTCTGGGCGTCATTTTCCAGGATTTCAGACTTCTGGAAAACAAGAGCGTTTACGAGAACATCGCCTTTGCCATGCGGGTAATAGGCGCCAGCAATAAGGAGATCAGGCGCAGGGTGCCCTACGTTATCGATCTGGTGGGGCTTAACGACTGCACCAAAAGAAGACCGATGGAGCTTTCCGGCGGTGAGCAGCAGCGTGTTGCCATTGCCAGGGCGCTCATAAACAATCCGAAGCTCATCATCGCGGACGAGCCTACGGGCAATCTTGATCCTGCGAGAAGCCTTGAGATAATGGTGCTTCTTCAGAAGATCAACACTTTGGGAACTACCGTAATGGTGGTCACCCATGAAAAAGAGCTTGTGAACCGCTTCTCCAAGAGGGTTATTACTCTGGACGGCGGCAGGATCATAAGTGACGGAATGGACGGATATTACAGTTATGGTAATGAGAAAGCTGAACTATTTCATTAAGGAGGGTGTCGGCAGTATTTTTACTCACCGGTTCATGTCCTTTGCATCGGTGTTTATTATTGTTGCCTGCCTTTTGATCATGGGCAGCTTTTCCCTCCTTGCCCTTAATGTTGACAGGATAATCGACACACTTGAGGATGAAAACCAGATCATGGTTTTCATTGACGAAAACTTTACAGAGACGGCGGCACGCAGCCTGGAAGGGACGATTTCGGCCATACCAAATGTCACTTCCGTTGAATTTGTTTCAAGGGAGATGGCGCTGGACAGCTTCAAGGATCTCTATGAGGATTCCAGCCTCCTTGAGGATCTGGACGCCGACGTGCTGAGAGACAGGTACATAGTCTATCTGGATGACATTTCCCAGATGGCGGAGACCCAGTATGAGCTGGCGAAGGTTGACGGTGTTGTCAAGGTCAACGCTCATCTTGAGATTTCCGAGGGCTTCATAAAGGTGAGGAACATTGTAAGCGCGGTGAGCCTGCTTCTTGTGGCGGTGCTTCTTGTGATCTCGCTGTTCATAATGTCCAACACCATTAAGCTCACCACCTTTGACCGCAGGGAAGAGATCGCCATTATGAAAATGGTGGGCGCCACCAGCTCGTTTATACGATGGCCCTTTGTTGTTCAGGGCCTGATCCTGGGCCTTTTGGGCGCACTTCTTGCGTTCCTCGCACAGTGGGGTCTGTATCAGCTTGTCTCCTCGAATATCGTGTCCGGAACGGGGCTCAGCTTTATTTCGGTGATCCCCTTCGAAAAAGTGTCAATTTATATCCTCGCTTCATTCCTTGCTATCGGCCTGGGCGTGGGTATTTTCGGAAGTATTATGGCAATCAAGAATTATTTGAAGGTTTAAGTTTTAAGATTAAAGTAGGGAGATCTTGATATGAAGAAAAAAACGATACGGATCATAGCGATCATATTGGCGCTTATCCTTGCGGGATCGGTTCTGGTGGGCGCTCTGACGTCCATTGCCCGGGCCGTGAGCCAGAGCGAGATCGATGATCTGAAGAGCCAGAAAAAGGATATAGAGCAGAAGAGCCAGGAGATAGAATCAAAGATCGATTCTCTTGAGTATCAGCAGATGAACACCATAGCCAAAAAGCAGGTGCTCGACGAGCAGATTTCCATTACTCAGGATCTTATTACAAACCTTGAGGAGCAGATCGAGATATATAACGGCCTTATTGCTGAGAAGGAGCGGGAGGTCATTGCCGCTCAGAAGCGTGAGGATGACCAGTACGCCATGTACAAGGACAGGGTCCGCGCCATGGAGGAAAACGGCACCATCTCTTATTTTGAGATCATTTTCGGCGCTAAAAGCTTTTCCGACCTGCTTTCCCGAATCGACCTGATCTCCGAGATCATGACCTACGACGAAGCTGTTTACGACGCTTATGTTGAGGCCAAGGAGGAGACAATCGCAGCGAAGGAAGAGCTTGAGGAGGCAAACGAACTTCAGAAGTCGGCAAAGGCAGAGCAGGAGGAGCGCGAGGCGGAGCTTCAAGATCAGATTGATGAGGCCAACGACCTGATCCTCAGGCTGCAGAACAATATCGATGATTACCAGGAGGAGTTTGCTCAGCTTCAGGAAGAGGAAGAGAAGCTCCAGAAGGAGATCGATTCCATGGTGGAGGAGATGAAGAGGCAGACTCTTATCCTCCAGCAGCAGCGCGAGCAGGAACAGCGTGAGCGTGAACAACAGCAGCAGGGCGGCGGCGTGTCCGGCGACGGCAAGGCATACGGCAACTTTATATGGCCCTCCGCGTCCAGCAATCACGTGACATCTCTGTACGGCACAAGACTTCACCCCATATATCACACCTACAGGACTCACAACGGCGTTGATATCGGCGCGTCCTACGGCACAAATGTCCTTGCGGCCGACGGAGGAAGAGTCACTACGGCGTCATACAATTCCTCATACGGAAACTACATAATCATCAACCACGGCAACGGAACCTCCACCCTGTACGCGCACATGAGCAAGCTTCTCGTGTCCTCCGGAACACAGGTGAGCCAGGGGCAGGTCATCGGCCTTGTGGGCTCCACCGGCGTTTCCACCGGTCCCCATCTCCATTTTGAGGTCTATGTAAACGGCAGCAGGACAAATCCCCTTAATTATTTCTCCAGCTCCCAATACTATATGTAATGCCCGGTTTAACCGCATAAACATTACCGTCCTTCATAGAATCTATGGAGGACGGTGATTTTATGATACTGCTTGCCGAGCCCGGTGAAAGGAAAAAACCGAAAACAGCGGCAGAGCTCTGGCGCTTTATTAAGCACGGAGGGGACATTTCGGTATCCCGTGAGACTGTCCTCGGGATGAGGGCTTTGAGGATGACCGTGCCGACAGGCGGCCGGAGACCGGAGCGGCTGAGAAGGAGAGTAATATCTCTCGCCTGCAGGTTCGGGGTAAGCGCCGTGTTTCTGAGAGATGATTTTCCCTGCCCGGAGTGGTTCGCAGCATTCAGGAGGCCGGACGGTAAGGAGTTCAGGCGGCGCATGATGGGAAAGACAGCGATGTTTGCCGCGGAGTGTCACGATTCCGTTTTTGTGTATCTGAGGGTTTTGGACAAATGCGCCGAAAGGGCTCTTTGCGATCTTTTCACGGGATTCAGACACGTTATGCTGTCCTCGGCGAACGAAAGGGCGCTCTCGGCGGCGGAAACGGCAGCAGACATGGAAGGCATGTCGATCATCATCGCCCCCTCCGAATCACGGATACTGAAGGCGGACGCGGCGGTTATACTGGATAAACCGGAAAGAGCCATAAGGCTGGGTGACGGCTGCATCGCGGTGACAGGGAAACACGGTGATTCCGTGATTTGTTCCCGCAGGGTCGCCGGAGTGGAATACGGCAGGGTTACGGGCCAAGCTATGGGAATTCCCGGCGGTTTTTCTGCGGAATCTCTGATTCATGAGTCGGTTTTAACGGGAATGATGTCATTTGATGATTTTTGCGTAAAAAGGACGGAAATATTTTCTTGACACAAGGGATAATAGTTTATATAATAATCATTCGGTAAACATTGCGATTAATTGCTGAAAGGATGGTGGCAATGGGTAAGGAAACAAGGTACAGAATGAGTGCCGAGCGCCTTGAGCAGCTGAAAGAGGAGCTTCTTTATTTACAGACCGTAAGGGAGAAAGAGGTTGCCGAGCAGATCAAGGAGGCGCGTTCATTCGGTGATCTGTCTGAGAACAGTGAATACGATGAGGCCAAGACAGAGCAGGGCAAGCTCTATTCCAAAATCGCTGAGTACAAGGATCTCATCGAGCATGCCGAGATAATCGAAAACAGCAACGAGACCGACAAGGTCGGCATCGGCAGCAAGGTGACAGTACGCGATATTGAGTTCGACGAGACGGAAGTATATCAGATCGTAGGCTCTCAGGAAGCGAACCCCATGGAGGGGCGCATTTCCGACGACTCTCCCTTCGGAAGAGGACTGTTCGGTCACAAGGTCGGCGAGATCGTTGACGTTCACGCTCCCGAGGGAGTACTGCAGTTCGAGATAATCAAAATAGAAAAGTAGAGGAATACAGATGGCAGAGGAATTTGAAAGAGCAGAAGAGCTGTCCGAGATCCTGCAGATCAGAAGGGACAAGCTGAAGAAGCTTCAGGAAGAGGGGAGAGACCCCTTTACCATTACAAGGTTTGACCGTACCGCGTGGTCAAAGGAAGTGAAGGACAATTTCGAGGCGATGGAGAACCGGACGGTTTCCATGGCAGGCCGCATCATGTCCAAAAGGGGCATGGGCAAGGCCATTTTTGCGGATATCACCGACGATAAGGGCAAGATCCAGATCTACGTCAGACTTAACGATGTGGGCGAGGATGCCTTTGCCGATTTCAAGAAGTTTGATATCGGCGATATTATCGGCGTCACCGGCTTCGTTTTCAAAACAAGAATGGGTGAAGTCAGCGTCCACTGTACAGAGCTGAAGCTTCTCTCCAAGTCGCTCCGACCCCTGCCGGAGAAGTTCCATGGGCTTACAAATACCGAGCTCAAGTACCGTCAGAGATACGTGGATCTCATCATGAACCCCGAGACCCGCCGTACATTTGAGATCAGGAGCAGGTTTATTTCCCATCTCCGCAAGTATCTGGACGACAGGGGATACATGGAGGTGGAGACACCGGTGCTGAACACCATTTCCGCAGGCGCCTCCGCGAGACCCTTCATCACCCATCACAATACTCTTGATATCGACCTGTACATGCGTATCGCCACCGAGCTGCCACTGAAGAGGCTTATCGTAGGCGGCATTGAGCGCGTATACGAGATCGGCAGGATCTTCCGCAACGAGGGTATGGACACAAAGCACAACCCGGAGTTCACCTCCGTTGAGCTTTACGAGGCTTACACCGATTTCCACGGCATGATGGACATTGCCGAAGGCATCCTGTCCACCGCGGCAATGGAGATCCTGGGCACATATAAGGTTGAGTGGCTTGGCAATGAGATCGATCTCACACCCGGCTGGAAGCGCATGACAATGATCGAGGCCGTCAGGGAATACGTGGGCATCGACTTTGACGCTGTTTCCGACGACGAGGAGGCAGTTAAGGCGGCTGAGGCCAAGGGAGTTGAGCTTGCCGACACCGCTGACAGAACATGGGGCAACGCACTGTACGCCTGCTTTGACCAGAGGGTCGAGGAGCATCTGATCCAGCCCACATTTATCACCATGTACCCCGTTGAGGTGTCCCCCCTTACAAAGCGCAGCCCTGTTGATCCCAGACTCACCGAGCGTTTTGAGTTCTTCATCTGCTCCAACGAGATGGGCAACGCATACTCCGAGCTGAACGATCCCATTGACCAGCGCCAGCGCTTCGAGAAGCAGCTTGAGCTCCGCGACAGAGGCGACGACGAGGCCGAGATGCTGGACGAGGACTTCCTTAATGCACTGGAGTATGGCATGCCTCCCACAGGCGGCATGGGCATCGGCATCGACCGCTGCGTAATGCTCCTGTCCGGCACGTCAACCATAAGGGACGTTATCCTGTTCCCGACAATGAAGCCGCTGGACTAATCGAGGGCCGAAAAACCCTTGATTTTAGCGGGTTTTTGCGAGGTGGTGGCTCACGAAAACTTACACCTTACACCAAACTTACACCATTTTGTGCAGTGGTTTATACAAGCAAAAACATAATCCGCTAAGAATGCTCCGATTTAAACATTTTAAACACAAAAAGCGCATTTATTTGTCCTGAGAGGACTGATAGATGCGCTTTTTCTGTTTATTGAAGCTGTTGAAAACGGATGACAGACGCAGGAGCAACCGGGGGGGATTTGTGCCGGCCTGTGATGAACACAAGGCGGGCGTTCCAACGGTGAGACAGACGGAGATAAAGCTGCCTGTATCCGCAACCTGCGAATAATATTGAAGTTAGAGAAACAACAACAGTGAAGTATTATTAATTTGTTTCTTTAAAGAAAAAAACTATTAAAAATATTTGACTTTTTGGAATGAAAGTGATAATATAACAATAACAACACCTCACCATTGTGCAATCCGCTTCATCAAATCCTCAATGCTAAAAGCCACTGTTCCTGAGAGTCTGATTTGTAAATCAACCGAAAAAGGAAATGACAGCAGTATAAGACAAGTGTTCAGATCCGGATGATTACAGCCCAATGCCTGCTTTCATCCGAAGCTGACACAGGTTATGCTTTCACTGATTATGAAACAGGCCTCATTCAACAAAACAGATTCAGGTTTTCATCGGGAGGTGACAGAGTGGTTGAATAGGAAGAATACTGTAAAAATCACATTCGGCTTTATTCTCATGTTTTTGCCTTATTGGATCTGCAAGTTCCTTACAGGGAAATATTTTGGGGAGAATACAGCAATTGATGTGTTTGTTCCGTATTTTATTCTTTATTGTTTGGGAGCGCCGCTGCTTTTAATATCATGCCGTTCCATAGCTGATTTTGACTTTAAAAGCATCAGCCGGAAGCCAAGGCCGACAGACATACTTAAAATCTTTATCCTGCAATCATCGAGCGGGTACGTCATACTGGCGATTGCGTCTGCGTTGTTCAGCCTGTTCGGTTATAAAGCTGTGTCAGGTTCATTCACATCGCTGCCATCATACATAGCGAGCCTGGTAATTGCTCCGGTCGGGGAAGAGTTTGTCTTCAGATGGTTTTTGTATGGCAAACTGAGGAATTCCGGATACAGAATAGCCCTGTTTTATACCTCGTTTCTGTTTGCCGTCGCACATCTTGTTTCTCAGGGAGGTCCCCAGGTGGTCTATGTGTTCTGGCTGTCGCTGATATGGTGTTGCTGCAGAGAAAAATATGATAGTTTTCTCAGTAATGTTTTATTGCATATCGGTTCCAATGTATGGTGCGGGATCATACCGCTGTTGCTGTCAGGCAGCAAAACCCTTCAGTTTATATATGTAATCGTTAACTGCATGCTGTTGGCAGTTGTTGTGATAAACCATCAAATAGAAGGAGGAAGACAATAATGAGCAAAAATCAGGATAATCATTACAAAGAGGCGTCACCCGTTGCCACAGTTAATAAGCTGTCAGGTATTCTGAATGAAATGGGCATTGAGGTGACTGAGGATTGGCAGGACGTCAGCTGTGTCGGAACATACTCGCTGCGTGTAACGATAAACGGCACTTCGCTGGGGACTAACGGCAAGGGGGTTACCAGAGAATATGCAAGAGCCAGCGCTTATGCGGAGCTTATGGAAAGATATCAGAACGACCTTCTGTGCTCGTTCTTCGTTAATGCGAAGGAACACAGCGATATGGATTTTTACTTTTGCCCGGACGAAAAAATACTGACTGCGGAGGAGATGCTCGCACAGAAGGATCCGTTTATGAATGAATACTTTGCCGCCCGCGATATGCTGAATGCCTCCCTTGAGGAAAAGACAGAGGCTTTCAGGAAATATAACCATCCGGATATCACGGGTCAGTACAATCAGTATGTGTGTCTTCCTTTTTTTGACCTGAGGACCGGGAAAGTATATTACCTGCCAAAATCTACAACTATAAAGTTCTGCGGGAGCAATGGGATGGCAGCAGGAAACACCCCCGAAGAAGCCATCGTGCAGGGGCTTTCGGAGATTTTTGAGAGGGTATCTCAAACCAGGATCTTTCACGAAAAGCCTTCCCTGCCCGACATACCGGAGGATTACATAAGGCAATACCCGGAAATATACAATATGTATCTTAAGCTTAAAAGCATGGACGGATACGAGGTGTTTATGAAGGACTGCTCCTTCGGCGGGCTTTTTCCTGTTGCGGCGCTGATACTTGTTCAAAAGAATACAAATAAGTTCGGAATAAAGCTGGGGTGCCATCCCGATTACGGCATTGCCATGGAGCGCGCTTTTACAGAAGCGGCGCAGGGGAATGACCTGACAGAGTATGTCAACCGAAGCACTCTGAATTTTTATAATACGAATGTTGATGATTCTGCGAATATTGAGAACAGTTATAAAGTCGGCTTGGCAACATATCCGTATGAAATATTCGGAAGTGAGGGAGCTTATCTGTTTTCCGAGCCCGAGGATGTTTCAATGCTGTCGAACAGGGAGATCATGCTGAAGTGGATAGACGGTATACTGTCGGAAGGGCATGATATTCTGATCAGAAATGTTTCCTCTCTCGGTTTTCCCAGCTTCCATATTATAATTCCGGGCATGTCGGAAATAAAGCGGCGTGACGACTATGCGCTGCGGGTTGCAAACACGAGAAGCATAACATCCAACCTTATGCGGCATCCTTCTATGATCACCCTGAAGGATGTGGGGTTTATTCAGGCGGTGATGGGTTATTACGCTAACCGTGTATTGGAGAACGGCCTTTCAACGTTTTTCCCGCCGTCTGACGAATATGACCTTCCCTTTGAGAAATACCATTGCGGGAATATATACGTGTCCTGCCTGTGCGATGTCATGAAAAGGGATTACGGCAGCGCTGCCGGCAAAATAAACTCCATGTACCGAGTTGCCGAGGGTTACGGTGCGGATGAGGACACTCTCTCCGTTGTCCGCTGTATGTATTCCTATCTGTCCGGAATGGACGCCGTCGGGGACGAGGATGCACTGATTCGGTTCCTGCGGATATTCTTTGATCGGAAATACATTGATGAAACTCTATGCAGACTCGGCGATCCGGAACGCGTGTTTATAAGTAACCTGGGCAAGACCGAAGAACTGCTGGAAAGCGGGACCGACAGGGGCCTTGCCAGGCTTGTAGAAGTGGTTTTAAAGCTGAAAGAGGCGCAGGTAAAAAACTTTATTGATCAAGCTTCAATGAGCGCCTTGTTTGAGACAAATGTCAGCCGATAATTGCACTGTATGAAATACTCAGGAGGTAAAAAATGGACGCTTATAATTATGAAGGGGTTCTCTGTTCTGCGGAGATTGACGCAATTAA
>JAFRUW010000205.1 GCA_017438675.1 Oscillospiraceae bacterium
ATTTTCAATTTTTCATTTAAAAACGGCGGGCCGGTCGGCCCGCCGTTTTTCTTTCTACCCTATAAGCCCGCTCAGCCAATTTGCCAGCGGTATGTACGCTATTGGCAAAAATATGCCCGGGAGCATGTTCGCGATCTTTATGCGCTCGTTTCTGAGGCCCAGCATGTTAACCGCCATGCCAAGGAGTATCACGCCGCCCACGGCGCTCATCTCCGTAACCATCTCCGGCGACAGGAATTTACCGAGCTCCGCCGCCAGGAGCGTCAGCGTGCCCTGGAACACCAGCACAAATCCCGCCGAAAACACCACGCCCACACCCATCGCCGCCGCGAATGCCATGGAGGATATGAGATCCATGGTGCTTTTGGCGAAGATGATGGTATAGTTGTGATTGACTCCCGCCTCGATGGAGCCCATGATGGTCATGGAGCCCACGCAGAACAGGATGCACGCCGAAACGAACCCCTCAGTAAACCGGCTTTCGGAATGATCCTTCCCCCGGAGGACTTTTTTCTTCAGCCAGTCCCCCGCGCCTTCGATCCTGTCGTCCACCCGTAGAAGCTCACCTGTAAGCGTTCCCAGAACAAGGCACACGATGACGCAGAGCATGTCCCCGGTTTTGATTGCCGACTGCAGTCCGATGACCGCAGTTATAAGCGCCAGCGCCAGGATCAGTGCGTTTGTGTACTTTTTGTTTATCTTTTTGGAGAAAATCAGCCCGGTCAGACTTCCAACAAGCACCGTTACCGTATTTACAAATACCGCTGTCATCCGTTATTCTCCCTGCTGTTGTTTACAAGCAGCCTCATGGCCTCAAGATACCCCTCGAAGCCCCTGCCCTTTATTGTGGCGACACAGGCGGAGCGGATGTAGGACACCCGGCGGAAATCCTCCCGTGTATCGGGGTCAGAAATATGCACCTCCACCGTGGGAATGCCCACCGCCTTCACCGCGTCCAGAAGGGCGACGCTGGTGTGGGTATACGCCGCGGGGTTTATGACTATGCCGTCGATCCTGCCGTAGGCGCTTTGGATTATGTCAACCAGTTCCCCCTCGTGGTTGGACTGGTACAGCTCCACCTCAGCGCCAAGCATTTCGGCCTCGGCTTTAATCATGGCTGTCAGATCGTCGTATGTGGCGCTGCCGTAGATCTCCGGCTCGCGAATGCCCAGCATGTTGAGATTCGGCCCGTTAATCACCATCAGCTTCACAGAAATCCCTCCATAACCTCATCGCCGCGTCCTCGGGAGCGGCGTCGTTTTCTATCTCACGGTCCCGGAACCGCTCATACATCGGTTTCCGCACCTTGTACATCTCTTTAAGCGCCTCAAGGCTCTTTGACAGGGGGCGGCCCTCCATGGCAAGGTCGTCTAAACCCCGGGTGATCTCATAGATACGCCCGTTCTGACGGAGAGGAGCGTAATTCTCCGGTCTTGTCACCACGCCGCCGCCGGTGACTATCACCGTCCCGCTCATTTTCCCCACCCGGCAGATCGTCTCATGCTCAAGGGCTCGGAAGTTCTCTTCCCCGTCCTCGGCGAAAATCGCGGGAATGGACTTTCCGGCATCGATCCCGATCAAAGTGTCGGTCTCCTTTACCGTTCTGCCTGTGATCCTGCCCAATTCCTCGCCTATGGCTGATTTGCCGCTGCCGGGCATACCGATGAGGACGATGTTCTCCCGGCTTTTATGAATGATGTCTGTGATCCTGTCTATCCTGCCGTCGGGGATCTCACTGTCGAAAAACAGCTCCGCCGCCCGTTTTGCCTGGGCGGTGAGCATACTGAGACCGCCGGTGCATGGTATGCCGAGGTCTTCCGCGTCCATAACGAGTTTCGTCCGGTGAGGATTGTATATCACATCAACCACACCGGTGAGGTTTCTGAAATCCCGAAGCTCCACCGGGGAGGCCCCGTTGTTGGGGTACATCCCCACAGGGGTGCAGTTGACGATTATATCGCAGTCCGCGTGTTTTGCGATGTTGCCGTAGTTGTCCTCCCCGGATCGGGAGATCACCGTCACGCTTTCCGCACCAAGCTTTTCGGCGCAGTACACCGCCGTTCTGGAAGCGCCGCCGCTTCCCAGAACGATGACCTTTTTGCCCGTAAAGTCTATCCCGGCTTTCTTCACCATGTACTTAAAGCCGTCCTGATCGGTATTGTACCCCCACAGCTCCCCTCCCCGGTTCACGATGGTATTCACCGCGCCGATGGCCTCCGCCTCCGGTGACAGCCTGCAGTAAGGCATAACCGCAAGCTTGTAGGGGATGGTGACGTTCAGTCCACCGATATTCTCTTTTTTAAGGAAGCTCTCCAGCTCCTCCGGCTCAAGCTCGATGAGTCTGTAATCCGGGTTCCCCAGCTCAGCGTGTATCATGGGGGACCAGCTGTGCCCCAGTTTCCGGCCCAGAAGACCGTAGATAAGTTTTTCCATATCAACGTACCTCAGAATAATTCCCCAAAAATA